>NZ_CP007767.1 GCF_000816785.1 Campylobacter peloridis LMG 23910
ATGGCAAAGAAGAAAAAATTGAATGATGATCAACCTAGTCTATTCTATTTTATAGAAGAGGAATTAATTATTACAGATGAAAGGAAAGAGAATGAGCAACAGAATGGAAAATTATCCAAATATGAAAATATTGGAAAAGAGTTTAAACAAGATAGCATTTTTACAGCTTCAACAGGCTTGGATAGACAAAAAAATCCCTCAATACAGCTTAATAATACTGGAGAGATGGACACAAATTTATCCAAATACAATCAAAAATATGGGAATGTCGGAATTAATAACATTGGCACTACCACAAGCACAAATAGAACTAGCAATCTTGGAAAGCAAAGAAGCGGACAAGAAGAGATCTCAGGGCTTAACAGATATGGAAATATTGATGGAGGAACAAATAAATCTCAATCATTATATAGAGATAGAACCACAAATTTATTCTCCTTTATTTCAAGAGATGATGATGAAGGACAAACAACAAAATCAAGAGAAAACAATCAACGATCAGTATTGGAGCTTACAACAGGATATGATGGATATGAAGGAAGAAGTTTCAAATCTGGACAAAAATTAGATTTTGCAAGTGATGATGAAGTCTATCTTGGCTCTTTGAAAGATAGATTTCAAAAAAATCTTCAAGCTATTAAACTTTCAAAAACTATCGAACAAGAAAATCGCTATGCTACTAAACAAGAGCAAGAAATTTTAAATAAATTCTCAGGATGGGGTGGAATTCCTCAAGCTTTTGATTTTCAAAATAAAGAATGGGAAAAAGAATTTAAAGAACTTATTAACACACTTGATTATGCAGAATATGAAAAAGCAAAAACCTCTACTTTAGATGCTTTTTACACTCCAAAAATTATCATTGATACGATTTATCAAGGACTTAATCAGCTAGGATTTAATAACGATAATCACACCAAAGAAATATTTGAACCGAGTGCTGGCATAGGCTCTTTTTTATCGCATGCTAAAAATTATAGCGATAAATATCGTTTTACTTGTATCGAACTTGACACTATGAGTTCAAATATATTAAAGAACCTATATCCTAATCAAACAATCTATAACAAGGCATTTCAACACCATTTATTTGATAAACCATATGATGCTTTTATAGGCAATCCGCCCTTTGGTCAAAAAAAGATTATTGATCCAAATAATCCTACTTTAAATAAAACTAGCGTTCATAATTATTTTATTGGTAATGCTATTAAAAATTTAAAAGAAGATGGGATTGCAGCATTTGTAGTATCAAGTTATTTTTTAGATTCTAAAAATAGCACAATAAGAAATTATATAGCCGAACAAGCAACATTCTTGGGTGCTGTAAGATTACCAAACAATGCTTTCAAAAAACGAGCTAATACAGAAGTTACCACCGATATCATCTTTTTCAAAAAAGGAAAAGATTTAAATATAAACAATTCGTGGTTAGAAAGCGTAGAATATTATGATAATCGTTTTGCTGAAGCTGAAAAAAGAGGTATGCATACTGATGTTTTTAATGATTTTAGAATAAATGAATATTTTAAAAAAAATCCTCAAAATATCTTAGGCAAAATGGATATCAAAAGCTCTCAATACGGAAAAGACTTAGTATGTTTAGATGATGGAAGAAATTTAAAAGAGGCTTTAGAAAACTTTGTAAAAAGCCTACCAAAAGATATCTACAAATACCAAGAAACAAAAATTAAATTATCTTATTATAGAATTGATAAAGAATCTCCCGAATATCAAAACTATAGTAATGCTTTAAATAAATTAAAAGATGGTAATTATTTCAAATACAAAAATGAAATCTATATGAGAATTAGAAATGATGAAGAAATAGTTTTCTCAAAACCTGTTTTAAATGAACATGATAAAAGAAGAATAAGAAAACTTATAGATATTAGAGATCAATTCAATACTCTTATTGAGTATGAAAAAAATCAATCTAGCGAGCTTTTAGTAGAAAACCAAAGAAAATACCTAAATAAACTATATGATGATTTTGTAGCCAAAGAAGGTTACCTAAATAGAGATGCAAATAAAAAAGCTTTCAAAGAAGATGTGGAAGCAAATAAAATTTTAGCATTAGAAAAAAATTATAGTAGTGGTATTTCTAAAAATGTAGCACTAAAAGAAGGTATTGATCCTATAGAACCAAGTGCAACGAAAGCTGATATTTTTTTTAAAAGAACTATAAATGCACGCAAAGAAATGAAAATTTCTACCCCTCAAGAAGCATTAGTAGCTAGTATTAATGAATGTGGAAGAATTGATTTAAAATTTTTAGAAAATAATTTAGATCAACCTATAGAAAAAACCATAGAGGTTTTAGAAAATGAAAGAATGATTTTTAAAGATCATAATAACCCTACTAATTATGTATTAGCAGAAAAATATCTTTCAGGCAATGTTAAGGCAAAATATAATGAGGTTAAGAAATTAGTAGATGATGGTTTGAATGATTTTGCTAATAATTTAGAAAGTTTGGAAAAAGTTTTACCTAAAGATCTAAAAGCTGTTGATATATCAGTTGCTCTTGGAACAACTTGGATACCTATAAAGTATTATAAAGAATTTATAGAAAAAACTTTACAAATTGATTCTAAAAATTATGATTTATTCTTGATAAATAAAACTGGTGAATGGAATCTTAAAGGTAATAATTACGCATTAAATTCTTATGTTAGATCACAATATGCAACTGAAAGAATAGGGTGTTTTGATTTATTTGAACACGCTTTATTAAGAAAGCCGATTCGTATTTATGATAAAAAAGAAAATGCTGATGGAAAAGAAATAAGAGAGCTTAATGCAAAAGAGACAGCAATTGCTAATGCAAAATTAGAAAATATTAAAAATGAATTTGTTGAGTGGATTTATCAAGATTATGATAGGCGTACAGATCTTGAAAATATTTATAATGAAAAATTTAACACCAACATAGAACCACAATATAACGGAGAAAAATTAGAATTACCAAATTTTAATGCTAGCATAAAATTGAAAAAACACCAAAAGAATGCTATATATAGATCTATTCAAGAAAATAATATTATTTTTGATCATCAAGTAGGTGCAGGAAAAACCTTAGTAGCAATTTGCTCTGTGATGGAACAAAAAAGAATGGGACTTTTAAACAAACCATTAATTGTAGTTCCTAATCATTTAGCAAGACAATGGAATGATGAATTTTATCACGCTTATGCAAACGCAAATATTTTAGTTGCCACAAATGATGATCTAAAGAAAGATAATAGAGAAAGATTTTTTTCAAAAATAGCTACAAACAATTTTGATGCTGTTATTATGACACATTCGCAATTTAAATTGATACCTGCCCCTTATGAGACTATTAAAAAACAATATCAAGAAGATATTCTTATTTTGGAAGAAACCTTAAACAGAAAGCAAAAAGATGATAATGTGATGAGATATTCTGTTAAAGAATTAGAAAAACGCATTGAAAATTTTAAAGCAAAATTGGAAGATTTACAAAAATCACACAAAAAATCTAAAGCGATAGATTTTTCAGAATTGGGTATTGATGCGTTAATTGTCGATGAAGCCCATGAGTTTAAAAATTTACTTATTACAACTTCTATGGGAAATATAAGTGGTCTTGGGAATTTAAAAGGTTCTCAAAAAGCATATGATTTATACTGCAAAACACAATTTCTACACGAGCAAAATAAAAAAGTTTATTTTTTAACAGGAACACCTATAAGCAATTCGATCACAGAACTTTATACTTTGCAAAGATATATCCAACCAAATATATTAAAAGAAAAAGAAATAGAGGCTTTTGATTCTTGGGCTTCTATTTTTGGAGAAATTACAAATGCTTGGGAGCTTGATAGTTCTGGAATAAATTATAAAATAGTGGCAAGATTTAATAAATTCAAAAATGTTCCTGAATTATCAACAATGTATAAAAGTATAGCTGATATCGTAACAAATAATGATATTATGAAATATCAAAAAGATTTTGTTCCAAAGCTATATAATGATAAACCTATTAATGTGGTTGCACCAAGAAGTGATGAAATAGCAGAATTTATAGGAATTCAAGATGAAAAAGGCTCGTGGAATGAAGGGTCTATTGTATGGAGAATGGAACACCAACAAGAAGATATTATAAGAAATAATTTACTTGCTTGTACTACAGACGCTCGAAAAGCTGGACTTGATTTTAGATTAATTAATCCTCAAGCCAAAGACTATTCAAATTCTAAAATAAATAAGCTAGTGGAGAATGTTTATAATGAATATTTATCATGGAATGAAGATAAAGGCACTCAACTAATATTTTGTGATTTATCAACCCCAAAACAGCATTCACAAAAAGTTATTTTAAACAATACTACACCAACTAATTTATTAGAAAAAAGCGAAGATGAATTTATCAATATAAATGATATTATAGAACAATCAGAAGATGATAATAATAAAACATTAGATGAGCTTTTAGCAGAGCAATCAAAATTTGATGTTTATACTGATATTTTAAAAAAACTTGTTGTAAAAGGTATTCCACAAAATGAAATTCGCTTCATTCACGATGCAAAAACAGATTTACAAAAAGGACAACTTTTTTCGGATATGAATTCAGGAAAAGCTAGAATTTTAATTGGTTCAACACAAAAAATGGGTGCAGGAACAAATGTACAAAAAAGAATTGTAGCTTTACATCATTTAGATTGTCCGTGGCGTCCAAGTGATTTAGAACAAAGAAGTGGAAGGGTTATTAGACAAGGAAATGAGCTTTTCATGAGAGATCCACAAAACTTTCGAGTAAAAGAATTTAGATACGCAACTGAAAGAACTTATGATGCTAGAATGTGGCAAGTTATCGAAAGTAAAGCACGCTCTATAGAACAATTTAGAAAAGCAGGTGCTGATGTAAGAACGCTTGATGATATTACAAGTGGTGCTGCCGATGCAGCAGAAATGAAAGCAGAAGCTACTGGAAATCCACTTATTTTATTACAAGTGCAATTAAGTAGCGATTTAAGACAAGAAGAAATGCTTTATAGTGGCTATAAAAGGCAAATTCATAACAATGAAGAAAGTCTTAGATCTAATATATCTAAAATTGAATTTTTGGAAAAAGAAACAAAAAAATATAATATACTCCGAGACATTATCCAAAAAAACAAAAGTGATAATTTTCAAGGAAAATGTTTTATTTATAATGAAAACAATGAAGAAAGCACAAAAGATTTTTGTATCATTAAAGATGATGCTTCAGAGCTAAATAAAACAAGACAAAAAGAACTTGAAAAGTTTTTTGATAAAACCATTAAAACTATTGCACACGATTATCAGAAAGAATATAAAATTTTTGAATATCAAGGACTAATAATTAGTGGAGAAAAAATTGATCTAAACACTTTAAATTTTTATGTATCTACCCCTGATAAAAAAATATTCGTTGAACCTGATAATTTAATTTACAAACGCGATGAAAATACTTTTTTCAATTTAGAAAATTATGTAAATTTTACTGGATTTATAAAAAGAATAAATAATTTTTATAACAATCTTAGTAAATTTAGTGATGTGAATTTAAAAAACATAGAAAAATTAAAAAACGATGTTAAAGAATTGAAGTTAATAACTGGTGAAAATACTCCTGAATATAAAAGAAAAGAGTATTATGAAGCGTTAAAAGAGGATAATGTTATTATAATGCAAGAAATAGAAAAAATGAGTCAGCAAAAAGACTATAAAAGCCCTTTTATTCCAAAGTCTAATGCTATTTTGGAAAAATTAAATAATAAAAATAATATTGAATTTTCTCAAGATAGAGGTTAAAGAAAAAACAACTGATTAATTAAAGTTTTGCTTTAATTAATCGGTTATTCTTTAAAACAAACAAAATCAATTATTATCCATCTCTTTCAATCTCATTATTCCTAGAATTTGTCCATCGCAAGCTACTATCGGTTCGTTCTCGCTTTCCTTGCTGTAGCTGATTGAGTGCATTGATGTGCATAGGCATTTGAGTTCCTTTTCGCTCATGAACCACAGACTGTTCGGACAATATTCGCATAAAGTCTCTTTCTTTGGCAGATTCTCTTGGGATATTTGATTTATTACTGGACTCTTGTAAGATTCTCTGTCTATATTGTTCTGTATAATCTCTCTCATTGTTTTCCTTTATAGTATATTTTGGATTATTTTTTTCATCTGATTGCAATGGTTTTAGCTCTTTTTCTCTACCTAAAACAGAAGCGTCCCAAACAGATTTTTTTGCCATTTTGGTTACTTCAAAAGTCTTTCCATTTGCTTTAATTTTTTTCTTAATTTGATATGTTTCTTGTCCTATAATTTTAAACTTTGCATATTCCCCTTTTAAAATTTTATTTTCTTTGATAACTCTTTCAAGATCATTACTCCATATTACAGCTATACCTTTTTTTGTTCTATATTTCACATAAAAACTATCTTTAGCTTTCTCATCAAGACTAAATTTATATTTTGCTTTTCCATAATCTAAAACTTGATAATAATGCATTTTAGTTTGTTCTTTATTTTTTTCAAGTTTATAGGATACTTCTTCATTGTTTTTTGAACGAATAGTTGCTTTTGCTTCCACACCTAAATTGTTTAATGCTTTAGCAAAAGATAATCTCAAATTCATTAAATCTGATTTTTTTGGATTAATTCTTTTTCCATTTTTATCTGCAACTTTTAAACAAACATGACAATGTGGATTGTCAGTATCATCATGAAAAGCAACTGCAAAAAAATTATCTGGATACATTTTTTTTAATGTCATTAAAACAGCTTTTTTCATTTTTTCTGGGGGTGCATTTTTATAATCTTGCATGGAAAAAACCATATTAATAGTATGTCTTTTTTCTTTTTTTTCTTGTCCAAATCTAGGAATAGGAGCGCCCTCATTTTCATAAATTTTTTTTAAAATTTTTAATTCATCTTTTCCTTTTAATATATCAAAATCACTTGTAATTATTTCTACTGTTCCTTCTCTTGAAATATAATCTAAATGTTTGCAAACTGCTTGCAAATTTTTCGAGCCTGATGTAATTTTTACAACGACTTCAGTGTTTTTTCTAAAAACTTTATTTGTTTTATTTGATATATTTTTTTTAACAAAATTATATGTAGATTTAGATCCAACTTCTATTTTAGTATAAACTCTTTTTGCTATGATCTCATCATCAAAAATTTTAAATCTTGACATTAAATTCTTTCATTATTTTTAAGAATAATTTTTTCTAATTCTTTGGATAATTTTTCAATATTTATTGAAATATCCTCAAAAGATTTTTCTAAATTTTTTTCATTTATTCTCACACTTTTTCCGCTTCTTAAAATTTTTAAAAGCTGATATATATTCCTTCCGATTGTGTTTATTTCTGTTCTTGCTAATATGAATTCATCGATATAATTTTTATCAAAAAATTTATCTTTATAAATATGATTTAAAGTTAAAATTCTTATTTGTTTTGTTGCGGTTCCATTTCCATTTTTCTTTGCAAAATCTGAAAATATTTTATATTCATCTTCAGTAAGTTTAAATCTAATTTCTTTTTTTGGTTCATTATTTTGATAATTTATTTTATCTATGGTGTTTATATTTTCTTTTTCATTATCATAAATATTTTTTAAAATTGTATTTATTATTTTACTGAAAGAAACTTTCATTTCTTTTTTTAGTTTAACAAGATAAGAATAACTTTTTTCATCAAAGTAAATATTAGTTTTTTTCATAAAAATTACAACACCTTTTATTGAGCCTCGCAGAGAATATTTTGCTATTTACTAAAAAAATGGTGTCATTTTTTGGAGTAAATAGCTATCCTGTTATTGATACATTTTTTACACCTGTATTTTAGTCAATTTATCTTTACATAAAAATTAATATTTTCAACATTTATGATATAATTAATATATAAAATATTCACAAGGAGTAAGATGAAAAAAGATAGCAAAGAAATAGAATTACTCAAACAAGAGTATAAAGAAAAAATCCAAAAAGCAAAACAAAAAGAAAAAGAGAGAAAAGAGAAGCTTTGTAAGAAGATAGGCTCTGAAATTATCTCTTTGTTAGATAAAGATGATTTTAGAAATTTATTTTTTGATTATATTCAAAAAAATAATTTAGAAAAGATAAAATCATTATGTAGTGAAGTTGATGATTTTTTTAATATCAACTATACCAACAATAAGGAGGATAAAAGCAACTAAAAAAATACAAACAATTTTTACAATAATCCAAAAAAACAAAACCAAAAAACAAAATTATTAAGGATGAAAAATGGAAAACATAGATATACAAGAAAATGAAAATAAAAACATAACATTTGAAAATATAAAAGTAAAAGTTATTGATAATTCATCATTATGTGAAGAATATCAAGAGTGTGTTTTTAATGGAACTTATGACAATACATCAAATCCTAAAGAGATCGAATCTCTTTTTAATACTTTAAAAACTTTTGATTCTTGTGAAAAGCTAAAACGAATGGAAAAATTATCTTTTTCAAAACAAGAAATTGCATTTGAAATTATCACGGATGATTTAAAAATACCACTAAAGGTAAGATTAGGTGATGGACATTTTGAGAAAGGTTTAGATGAGTTAATTAAACTAGGTAGTCAAAATATTGATGCTAGTATTAACAAAAGAATCAATCCAAAAATAAAAGAAAATTTTGACAAAATATTATCTCCGCTTAAAGCTGAAAATTTTCAAAATATTCTAAATGGAACTTTTGAAGCAATTAAAGAAGTTGGAGTTTTATCAAATGCGAATGAATTTTCTAATTTTGTTTCAGAATTTTTAAAAGCTTACAAGGAAACTCAACAAACATCTGAAAGTAATAAAACCATAGATAATTCAAAAGATAAGAAAAAAGATAAAAACTATTTTTTTAAAAAAGTTGATGAGTTTTTTCAAAAAAAGCTTAATTCTCGTGAAAGGGAACATGTTCGGACTAACGAAAAATCTTTTTCTAAATCACTATAAAATTTAAAAGGATTATCGATGTATTATAATAGTTCAACCAACACCTCCCTAGCCCTTCAATCATTTAAAAAATCACTTGAAGAAGAAGGATTAATTATAGATAATTTACCTATTATGGATGGTAAAATTCATAGAGTAAAAACTACTAATGATAAAGGTAGAGAATTAAGTGGTGCTTATATTGGATATTTAAATAACAATTTTCCTGCAGGTTTTATACAAAATTTTAAAACAGGCGTAAAGAAAAATTGGAAAATGCAAGTAGAAAAAAACTATAATGGTAATTTAAAAAGTTCTCAAGAATTACATAATCAAATAAAAAAAGATCAAGAGCTTAGAGAAAAAGAAATTTTAGCCTTACAAGAAAAAACTGCCTTAAAATTAGAAGATGAATATAATAATGCAAGATGGGCTAATTCTAACCATGCTTACTTAAAGAAAAAAGGCTTTGATGAAAACTTTTATCTTAAACAAGATAAAATGGGTTCATTATTAATTCCTTTAAAAGATGAAAATGGAAAATTATGGTCACTTCAAAGAATATTTTCAAATGGAGATAAAATCATAGGAGTAATTAAAACTCAAGAAGAAAAAGATCAAGGTGTGGAATATCTTGCAAAAAAACAAGGTTGTTTTCATATTATAGGAGCTAAAACACTTCATAATTTAAAAGAATTTTATTTATGTGAAGGTTTTGCTACTGGTGCTACTTTGTATAAAGCTTTAAATAAACCTATCATTATGGCAGTAGATGCTGGTAATTTAGAAAGTGTGGTTAAAAAACTAAATACTCTCTATCCTGATAAAAATATCACAATATTTGCTGATAATGATGTAAAAAAAGAATTAAGAGGTTTAGAAAATACAGGTAAAAAAACAGCTTTAGAGATTAAAGAAAAATATTCTAATGTTAGTGTAATTTTACCAAATTTTACACAAGAGCAAAGCTCTCAAGGTATGAGTGATTTTAATGATTTAATGCTTTTAAAAGGGTTAGAATTTGTAACAAAAGAAATTAAAATGCAGATGTTTAGGGATAAAGTAATATGCCTAAAAAAAGAAAATTCTGATAAAGAATTAACTAGGGATTAAAATATCTAGTTAATATTTATATCATATATTATTGATATTGGGTAGATATTTTATTTAATTTATAGTAAAATATCAAAAATATTTTCACATAAGGATAAAATGTTATGTTTAGATTTTTACTTTTTTGGAAAAGGAAAGAAAATTTAAAAATTACAGCTGAAAAAAAAGGTAGTAAAATAACTCTACTTAGAGCTGATAAAGATAGTAAAATTATTGCCGATAACGCAACTATAATTATAAATAATTCTAGAAAAGATCTTGAAAATTTAGAAATTGCAGATATTAGAGATAATTCTAAAATAAGCATAAATAATGCTAAAATCAATATTAATAATACTGATACTAATAAGACAAGTTTTTTAAAAAAAATTATAGGAATAGTATGTAAATTTATAGGAATATATAAAAACGAGTAGCTAAACACTACTCATTTTTCACTCCTATTTAGTCAAACAAAGCATCAGCTTCTTTATCATATTTTTTTCTAAGCTCGCCATAATCCAAAGGCTCTTTCCCCATTGATTTACCTATATCTGCTTTAAAAGCATTTTCACATTCTATATATTCTTTTGAAGTTTTATCTTTTAGTATAGAGTCTCTATTATCTTTACAATATTTTAAAGTATCTTTTAATTCTTTTTCATTTTTAACATCTTTAAAATATTCCATAGACTTAGGCTCTGATGAACAAGCACCTAAAAAAACAATAAGACTAAGAGAAGCTAACCCTAAAACTACTTTTTTCATTTCATATCCTTGATATATTTTTTAAATATGTTCGTTATATTTTAATGATATTGAAATTTTATCTAAAAAATATTAATTAGATATAAAAATAAATAAAAAATTTAATTTTTGATTTGAGATTATTTTATTTAATTATAGCTATTTTAGTTTAAAAAATTTCTTTTATGAATATTTTATTGTTTTGGATTTTATTATTATAAAAGTTCAAAAGTAATATTATTACTTTTGATTTACATTATTGGCAATCTAGGTAAAAACTTACAGCAAATTATTGATGCTATTAGGAAAATAGGTACAAATGTAAAGGTTGCTTAAAAGTAAATACTATTATATATTAAAATTACTAATATATAATAGTTATTTTAGTGACTGACAATATACATTAATTATATATTTTATAATTCTCTTATTATGTATGTAAAATCTTTCTTTTTTTTCATTAAGTTATCAATACCGCTAGTTAAAATAATTTGAATTTTCTTATCTACAATTATATATCTATCGTGCAAACAATTATATTTTCTGTTAATTACACAATCTTTATTCTCTACAATATTCCATTCTTTATGTATATTTTCCAAATTAGTACGTAAAATTTTCGGAAATTTCATTCCATTTTTAACAGGATAGAAAATGTTTAATTTTTTTCTCGGAAAGCATTCTTCAGCAAATTCTATAAATCGCTTCTGATTTTTATTTATAAATTTATCATAAACAAACAAATGATTTGCATTTAAAAATAAGGCTTTTAAATGTTCTTTAGCTTTTTTTCTATCTTCATTTTTTATAAAACTAGCTGTAAAATTATTTTCTATTTTATCTTCAAAAATATTTACATAAGGAAAATTATATTGTTTCTCAGATAAAATAATTTTATATATAGTATTCTTAGAAAGACATTCTAAATCATCGCTATATTCTAAACTAGTCTTTTGTCCGAGAATAGATTTTAAAGTTTCACTATCATAATATCTTCTCATATATTCTTTTCGTAATAAAACATATTGTTTATAATAATATAAAATTCTTTCAATAATTTTGATATCACATTCTTTTTTATTTTTAAAATTACACAATTCTTCTGCTAAACTATCTTCTAATACCATTGTAAATTTCATTACATCATTTCCAAAAGATGATCTAAATCGCTATCAAAAAATCCCTCAGGGAAATCAATAATCTCACCATTACTATTAATATATTTGCCTTGTTTATTAATCCCAATAGATTGGAAATTGTTATTTATATTATTTCTATAATAAATTTGAACATCTTGTTGTGATATTTCTTCTTTAAAAACATTCCATCGAATTCCATTAAGTATATGTTCAGAATGGGTTTCTATTATTAATTGAATTCCAGCTTTTATTAAAAAAACAAAAAAATCAGTTAATTTTGAAATCGCTTTTGGATGCAAATGAACTTCAGGATTTTCTATAATTAAGATATTGCCTTTTTCTAAAGATAATCCTAAAATTAATATTTTAGTAAGATAGCTAACACCTGAACCTAAATTAAATGGAGAAAATTCCATACCTAAATCATAATTTTTATACAATATTTTTACACCACTGCTATCAATTTTTTGAGTTATTGGCTCAAGCTTTAATTCCAAAATTTTATTTATCCAAAATCTGATTTGCATTGATAGTGAATCTGATTCTTGATCGCATATAAGTCTATCATTTTTTAAAGCATTATTTTTATTTTCTTCATAAAATCCAAATAAATATTCTCCATTATTCCCACTTCTTAAAGTATAATGTTTTTTCCCAAAATTTTCTTGTCCAATTCTATTTGAACAAAGATGAAATAATTTTTCTTCAAAAACAAAAAAATTATTATTTGATTTTACCCATTGATTATCTTCAAAAACCAAAGAAAATATTTCTCCATTGTTTACATTAGAAGTAATTTTAATCTGATTTTCATTTGATTCTAAACATAAAAGATCTTTCCCTTCTCCAAAATTACGCAAATAATCCTCTAAATATATATCTTTATTAGCATAATAAGAACAAAATAAAAGTGCTTGGATAATACTTGATTTACCAGAAGAATTGGTTCCAGCTAAAATTGTCAATGGTTTAAACTCAAAATTGTAATCACTAATACTTTTAAAGTTTTTTATTTTAAGATTTGTAATCATTCCAATCCTTTAAAAATTTATCTACCTTATTAAATCTATAATCTACACTAATTACACTATCAATCCCACTAACAAATTTCCCTGATTTATCAAATTCTAATTTTAAATTATCTATAGCTTCTTTTGGAGGTTTTTTACCTTGTTGCATACATAGAGTAAATAAATAACTTAAACTTTCAAATAAAGCCATATTTATTGGTCTTTTATTTATTCCATTAAGATTATTAAATCTAAAAATATCTTGACCATAATTATCATATGTAAAATTCATTGTATTTTTAAACATAAGTTTTAGTTCACTAATTAAATATATATCCATGGTATTGTTTAAAAACAACATAATTTCAGATAAAAAATCATCAATATTTCCTTTATATTCAATATTATTGATTATTTTAGAATAATAAATATAAAATCCAATAAATCTTAAAATTATATATCTATCTTTCATATGATTTGATTTGATAGAATGAGCAGTTGCTTTTTTAAAGCACTCTTCTTTACTTAATTCATCAATAAGATCAGTGGAATTTCCTTGATAAAGAGCATTTCTCATTTCTTGATTATTTAATCTAGTCCCACCTCGATTAACTCTATCAAAAATATTGAATTTTACTTGCTCAGGAGTTGGTGGTTGAATTGTATAGGTATCAACCTGATAATCTTCAATCTTTCTTTGCTGGACAGCATTTAAATCAGAAAATTTTTTGCCAGTAATATCTGTAATAATTTTTACTTGTCTTAAATCAAATTCATCTTTCATAAAATCAATAAATGTTGTAATTCTTTGTCTACCATCTACTACTTGAATTTTAGTATCTTTAGATTCAAAAAAATAAAATACAGGGATAGGAATACCCATAAGCACTGATTCTATAAGCTCTGATTTTTGTTTATAATTCCAAACATCTTCTCTTTGAAATTTCGGACTTATTTGAATATCACCTCTTTCTTGCCTTCTTTTTATCTCAAAAAGACTCATACGCCCTTTTTCTATTCTTATCTTTTCAAGAGGATAAATTTGTTTATAATTTTCATCATTATTAATATCTAAAGAATTTTCACCTTCTAATTCTTCTAATTCTTTCATTTAAAACTTCTTATATAATTTTTTATATATTCTAACATAAATAATTAAATTAAAACTTCTTTTTTGGAACAGTGAGGAAATTAAGTATCACTAAATATTATTATTGAAAGAGTCTAGATGGACATTTTGTATGTGTTTGAAAATTGCATTTCACAAGGAAATACCTATAAAAAAACTTTAACTAATATAAAAGAAGCCGGAAGACTTTATTTAGAAAACATTAATTTAAAGAAAAATTATTAATTTTTATTTTGGATTTTATTATTATAAAAGTTCAAAAGTAATATTATTACTTTTGATTTACATTATTGGCAAATGAGCGTTAGCGAAATTTGCGGTTTTTTGAATTTAAGAACAGATAAAGAAGAAAAAGACTTATAAAAAATGCTCTCAAACGCCTATAAAATAGCTATTTATTAAGGTTTTTAATTTTCCCACCCGTGGGACAAATTTTCCCACCCGTGGGACAAAAACTGCTCGTGGTGGGAAAAAACTAAAAAAGTAATTTTTCCCAAAATAATCAATAAAATTCATTGTATGGGATACAATTTGTTTTTTTATTTGGGAATTTATCATTTTTTGGGAAAATAATGCTATAATGTTTTTTAATTTTTGGGAAAAGGTAATATATGGCAAAGATAGTTAATTTAGAAAACAAAGAAACTAAAAAATTATATAGTAATGTTCAAGAGAAAGTTGATGCTGTAACAGGAGAAGTTACCACAGTAATAAGTTCTTTTTTACAAAGAGAAAAAACCAAAGATGATTTTATTAAGTTATTTGTAGAAAACATTAGTTTTCTTACTGATAATCTTTCAAATCCTGCTTTAAGAGTTGTGTTGATGATGATTAAAAATTTAAATTATCAAAATGTTTTTCAATATAATAGTGAGTTCGTTCATTATTTTGAAAGTAGGAAGATTTTAGGAAAATCAAGTGTTTATCGTGCGATAAAAGAACTTGAAGATAAACAAGTTATTTTTAAAGTAACAGAAGAGCAGAGAAAAGAATATGATATTATTGGTTCAAATTCATATATTATGAATCCTCAAATCATAGGCAAGGGTTCTTTTAAAGATCTAAAAAAATTAAGACAAACTGTCGTTAAAACTTTTGATTTTGACAATTTAGAATTTAAGCAAGAAGTGTCAGTTGAAAGTGAATATGAAGGTCTTGAGCAAATTAAAAAAAATCCAGATCATTATGTTATTGAAGAAGTTAAGCAAATAGCTTCGGATAAGAATGTTGTAGAAAATCAAGTGATTATTTCTAAAAAAGATGATGAGCAAATAAATTATCCTTCATTAAAACAAGAGAAAATAATTGATGTTAATAGTAACATTCCTAACTTAACTTCAAATGATAATGTAGAACCTACATTATTCAATGGAAACAAAAATGAGCAAAAGGCAATGGCTTTTATTAATGAATTTGCAGGTATGTTTAATGGAGCTTTTCATCCAAGTAAAACAGCCAAAGAAATGAAAAAAGAATTTTTAGAAAGTGACTTAAAAAAGGGTAATATATGAAAAAAGTATTTCTTGATACAAATATTTTTATTGATTTTTTTGACGAAGCAAGAATAAATAATGAACAAGCTAAACAATTGATATATTTTTTAATATCTAATGAAATAAAAATAGTATTTTCAGAAGATATGATTTCAACTATCGCTTATTTAATAGATAAAGATAAATTACCAGCCCTTATGTCTTTTTTTAAAAACACAATAACAAATCCATATTTTGATATAGTTTCATTTGGATCAAGCGTTATTAATATGGCTTGTGATTTTTACTTGCAAAATAAAGGTGATTTTGAAGACTATTTGCAGTATTTTTGTGCAGAAAAAGAAAATTGCACAGCAATTTATACTATGGATAAAAATTTTCCAAATTTAAAAATACCTATAAAAAGATATGGCGATACAAACATATAATAATATTTCATCTATCTCATGTTAAGATATTAAAAATATTTAAAAATTAGAGGAAAACATGAAATCGCTCAATAAAGTAGATTTTGATGATATTGTTAAAAGTTGGAATGGGCTACTAGGAAGCCCTTTGAATTTCATCAAAATTATAGTCAATCTAACATTAAATTAAAATAAATAGGGGAATATCTTGCCAAAAAAAAGAATGTTTTTGTTTGTTCCATATCAAGATATTCGTGAAGCTAAAAAACTTGGTGCAATGTGGGATAACAAACAAAAACAATGGTTTGCACCAAAATCATTAGATATTAATATATTTAAAAAATGGTTAGATAAAACCGCATTAAATAATAAAAGTAATTCTTATTCAACCAACACCTCCCTAGCCCTTCAATCATTTAAAAAATCACTTGAAGAAGAAGGATTAATTATAGATAATTTACCTATTATGGATGGTAAAATTCATAGAGTAAAAACTACTAATGATAAAGGTAGAGAATTAAGTGGTGCTTATATTGGATATTTAAATAACAATTTTCCTGCAGGTTTTATACAAAATTTTAAAACAGGCGTAAAGAAAAATTGGAAAATGCAAGTAGAAAAAAACTATAATGGTAATTTAAAAAGTTCTCAAGAATTACATAATCAAATAAAAAAAGATCAAGAGCTTAGAGAAAAAGAAATTTTAGCCTTACAAGAAAAAACTGCCTTAAAATTAGAAGATGAATATAATAATGCAAGATGGGCTAATTCTAACCATGCTTACTTAAAGAAAAAAGGCTTTGATGAAAACTTTTATCTTAAACAAGATAAAATGGGTTCATTATTAATTCCTTTAAAAGATGAAAATGGAAAATTATGGTCACTTCAAAGAATATTTTCAAATGGAGATAAAATCATAGGAGTAATTAAAACTCAAGAAGAAAAAGATCAAGGTGTGGAATATCTTGCAAAAAAACAAGGTTGTTTTCATATTATAGGAGCTAAAACACTTCATAATTTAAAAGAATTTTATTTATGTGAAGGTTTTGCTACTGGTGCTACTTTGTATAAAGCTTTAAATAAACCTATCATTATGGCAGTAGATGCTGGTAATTTAGAAAGTGTGGTTAAAAAACTAAATACTCTCTATCCTGATAAAAATATCACAATATTTGCTGATAATGATGTAAAAAAAGAATTAAGAGGTTTAGAAAATACAGGTAAAAAAACAGCTTTAGAGATTAAAGAAAAATATTCTAATGTTAGTGTAATTTTACCAAATTTTACACAAGAGCAAAGCTCTCAAGGTATGAGTGATTTTAATGATTTAATGCTTTTAAAAGGACTAGAATTTGTAACAAAAGAAATTAAAATGCAGATGTTTAGGGATATGATATAATAACAAAAAAAGGAGTAAAATGTTTATAGATTTTTTAACTTATATGCTTACATTTTTAATCATACACGCTTTTATGTTTTTTTGTTGTGTTTGTTATGTAGCATATTTTAAAGTTTATATAATGAATTTTGAGTTTTCTTTTGGATATATAAAAGATTTATTAGTTGCTATTGCTATTGCTTTTATATTGGCATCCTGTTTTATTATAGGCTATCAAAAATTTATTCTTATTTAAAAAAACGAGTAGCTAAACACTACTCATTTTTCACTCCTATTTAGTCAAACAAAGCATTTGCTTTTTCTCTACCTTCATCTAAAAGCTCTTTAGAATCCAAAGGCTCTTTCCCCATTGATTTGCCTATATCTGCTTTAAAAGCATTTTCACATTCTATATATTCTTTTGAAGTTTTATCTTTTAATATAGAGTCTCTATTATCTTTACAATATTTTAAAGTATCTTTTAATTCTTTTTCATTTTTGGAGTCTTTAAAATATTCCATAGACTTAGGCTCTGATGAACAAGCACCTAAAAAAACAATAAGACTAAGAGAAGCTAACCCTAAAACTACTTTTTTCATTTTATATCCTTGATATATTTTTTAAATATGTTCGTTATATTTTAATGATATTGAAATTATATCTAAAAAATATTAATTAGATATAAAATTATTTAATGATTTTAATACGCTCAGCATTAAACCAAATTAAAGCATTAATATCTGAACACTCGCTTGTAAGTATCTCAATAATTTCTCCAGTAAAACCCAAATCAAATAATAAAGGAAAATCGTAAATCTTTAGTTGTTGTGCTTCTTTAACAGTGTTAGGACTAAAAATAGAATCTATTTCTTCAAACAAGAAAAACTCTCCTTGTTTTGATTGGCAACATTGGCATTTATTCATCAAATAAGAACTTCCAGCTGTATTTGAAAATGATTTTTCGAGAGATTTTATATTCATATGTTTTAAAATATTAGAAAAATCTTCAGAATATGCAGTTATATTTCTAAATATTTTAAATTTAGGTTGAAATAACCATTCGCCTTTTTCTTTATAAATAAATTTAGAGCTTCCCAAAGCATATACAGGTATAACTTTAGAACATTTCCAGCAATTAATAAATCCCTGAACAATATTTAAAGTTTCAGTTGCATAAAATGTAAAATTTTTATTCTCTAAATAACTTGAAACATAGTTTAAATTTTTATAATCTTGCAAATACCAAGTTTTATGTTCTTGATTCCATTTTATTCCATATTCTTTCAATTTATCTTTTTCTGAATAAGGAATATTAAGTTTTATATTCATAAGTTGCCTTTAGATAACAAAACACTTAATTATTAATTACACATATAAATAATTAATATAAATTTTAGGATATTTTGTTAAAATTTATCGTTCGTTATTTTTTAATTTTTTTATTCTACTAAAAGCACACTATTTTTTCCCTTAAAAGAGAAAGTTAAATCTCGGTTTTATATCTTTTTAGCAAATGTGTATATCCCATTGTAATTAGAAATTTTCTTAAAGTATCCCTATGAACACCTATTCTTCTTGCTATTTTTGAATGTGAGTAGCCTTGCTTATCCCATTTTAAAATTTGTTTTAATGCTGGATAGCATGGATTTACTTCAATTCTATTCTTTTTGCCTTTGGGACGCCCTAAAATTGCACCTTCCATTTTTTTTCTAGCTAAAGCTTCTTTAGTTCTTTGTGAAATCAATTGTCTTTCAATCTCAGCTGAAAGAGAAAAAGCAAAAGCAATTACTTTTGTATTAATATTATCATTAAGAGCAAAATTTTCCTTGATAGAATATATAGTGATATTATTTTTAATACACCAGTTTAATTTTTCCATAATATCCAAAAGACTTCTTCCTAATCTTGAAAGTTCTGTAACAACTAAAGAATCTCCATTTTTTAATTTTTTAAATAATCTTCCTAAATTTCTATGATCTATTGCTATTTTTCCGCTAACAACTTCTTGCACAAAGTAATTGATTTTAATTTCATTTCTTTTGCTCCACTGAAGTATTTCAAATTTTTGATTTTCAGTGTTTTGTTTATCGGTGCTAACTCTTATATAAGCATATATCATTGATGTTTCTCCTTTTAATAAAATAAAGATTATTTATATCAAAAAAGGTATGATTTTTCTAGTTTAAAATAATTAACCCTTTAATAACAGCATAAATGTAGTTTTTAATGCTTTAAATCAAAGAATGAATAAAGCGTTAGCAATAAAATCTTATTCTGAAGTTCCTGTTGATGTAAGTGCTTTTGCTAATTATACTTGTAATGGCTATGAATTAACTTATCAGCCTATAAACTTAGGAGATTATGCCATACCAAACACAGATAAAGTAAAATCAGTTACAATTAAATGGAAAGGTGCAGTTGATGATAGGTTTGGTATAACCATACATGACACTTTTGTAGATGGTAGAATTTTTCCTTATGAGTGGATTGATAATTGGTATCAAGGAAATATAAAAGTTAAATGGAATAAAGTTAATAAAATTAATATAAAAGCAGGAGCTATTAATACAGACGCTTGGAGGTGTTATGCTAGTGGAATACAAATACATTTAAGGTTTAACTATGATGAATAAGCCCTCAACCCTGCTAATATGAAGGCTTATGTTTTAAGGATAAACTAAGCAGGGTTTTTCTAAAATAAAATTAGTTTTTTTATGAGAGTTCTTATTTTAGTGTTTTATTACTAAAATAAGAACGATTAAAGCTATAATAAAAACGATAACTTCACTCATCTTAACCTCCTTTCGACTTTAATAAAGCCTCCATTTGGTTAAATCCTTAAAACAATAAAATTATAATTATTTTTGCTTTAGTTTGTGATTAAATTCTAGTGTTATCTTTGAACCCTTTAATAACGACATAAATATACTAGCCAAAGCTTTTAATCAGGTATTAAAAGCTAGTGCTAAAATTAGTGTATTTCAAACAAGGGGGATATTAGGACACCCTACTGGAAATAGAAATGGAGGAGATGGAAGAACTACATTATTAGGAACTAATAATGGAGAAGATGGACAAGCTTTTGGTAATTATTCAGAAGGTTACTCTACTTTTACATTAACAAATCATAATGGTAATTTTGATTTAGGAATTTATGGTTATCAAAACACTAATGATATATGGAATGCAAATATAAAAATAACCTATACGCCAGCTTATGGGGGTAGTCAAAAATGGAATTTAAGTTATTTTATTAATTCAAAATCCTATTATTTAGGAAATACTTATTTTCCTTTTGATATGAATCATTATACTTACTTATTATTTAGTGATGAGGAAGCTTCTATTCCAACCAAACAAAACAACGGCATATATAAGTTTGAAGATTTAAATAATAAATACATAAAGCCCACCTATTTGCACTTGAAATTACCTTAAAAATCACATGAATTTTAAAATAGCCTATATAAAATTTAATTTTTTATAGGCTAAATGTTTATTCACTCAATTTTAAGTGTAAAATACTCGTATAGGTTTTACCCTTATAGGTAGTTTTAAAAGTATATATTCCGTTGTGTTTTTTATGAACAGAAATTTGGTTTGTATCTTGATATTTTCCAAAGTTACAAATTATTGTTCCCCATTTATTTGAAGGAAATTGTGAAGACTTGTTGTCTCCTTTATATATCCCAAGTCCATCGCTTCCATATTTAAAAGGATATTTAGTATTACCACCATAAGCTGGCTGATAAGTAAAACTCATTAAAACATTTTTTGCCTCATCTTTATTATCAAATCCAAAAATATATAGTTCCATAGTAGGAGGATAATTATATGCTTTAGTAACATGTATTTCTCTATAATTATTTTTATAATATCCTTCTCCACCATAACCATTATTGCCAAATTCTCCAATTGTCGAATCACTATAAGATCCAGTCTCTCCTATGGTAAAAAACAAATCTGAAACTTGTATTTTAGTCTTTAGATTTAAGTTCTGTCCTAAACTTTTAGCGTTAGTATTTATGTCGTTATTAAAGGGTGATTTTCCTTGACCATTTAAATAAGCCTCGCCTTTAGCATTAAATTTGCTATCTTTTGAGGTAATTTTTCCATCTCCACTTAAAGTCCATTCTACACTTGCATTTGGTTTTCCGCCTTTGACTGTTACTTTGAAATTTTCATCGCCTACAAGTTCAGTTTTATCACTTGAAATGCTTAATTTGTATTGATATAAATTAATATCATTCATAGTAAAAGTTTCTTTGGTATCTCCACTTTTAATATATTTAAATTGTGGTTTTATCTTTTTAATTTTAAAATCACTTATTTTGTGATAAGCAATTGTCGCTTCGCCTTTGTTATTTACTTGCACACTATCGCTTTTTGGTTTAATTACTCCATTTGTAATAGGTTCTATTATGCTATCAGGTAAAAGTCCTTTTACTAAAATTGAATAATCTGTGTCATAATCTATTGTATTATTGTGTTTGCCATAAAGGGTAGAATTAAATACTGGATATGTTATTACTGGTGTGAAGGTTCTTAAATCATACACAATAGTTTTATTTGAATTTTTACCTACACCTGAAGTAACAATTTTAATAGGGTTTTTAAATGGAGTTTTTGAAGTTAATAAAGCTTTAGCTTCTCCATTTTGATCAAAGCTTAATTCTTGATTGCTTAATGTGCCATCGCCAGTTAAATCCCATTCTACTTTTTCATTTGGCTTTCCACCTGTAACCTTAACTTCAGTTTTATCTAAAACTAAATTTTTTGTAGGTAAGCCATTTTCATAAGCGTCAAGCTTATCTTTTTGACTATCCATTGCTAAAGAATATTGATAAAGTTTGATATTATCTTTAACTTCAATTTTATTTGCGATACTTTGATTATAAATAGCTTTAATTTCTAAATTTTTAACATTATAATCTTTGATTGCTTCAAATACTACTTTGCTTTCGCCTTTTTCATTTGAAGTAGTTTCTTTGTTATTACTAATTCTAATTTTCTTACCACTATTAATATCTTTTGCTATCCATTCTATTTTAGTATTTGGCATTAATCCAGTAAGTTTAACTTCAAACTCACTCACATAATCAATTGTTCCATTTTCAAATAAAGCATTTGTAACTGGGTGCTTGTGAGTTGGTAAAATCATAGTGGCTTTATAATTTTTAACCTCTAATTCTTTGCTTTTTTCACTCACTAATTCATCATTAGTATTTTTAGCAAAGATTTTTACTTTACCATTATTTTCTAAGCCTACGATTTTAACTTTGCTTTCGCCTTTATTATCTGCAATAAGTTGTAATTCTTTAGCAGTAGAGTTTTTATTTTTATTTTCTAATACAAATAAAGCTTTATCCTCGCCCTCTAATCTCCACTTTACATTAGTTTTATTTGGGCGTAAATTTTTATAAGTAGCAATTGCTATTTCTTTATTTCCTATGACTTCTTTATCAATACTTAAATCATTATCGTTATTACCAAATACCATAATTTGCACAGGTGCTTTAAACTCAACTCCATTAACACTAGCAATAACTTTAACTTCTTCTTTGTCTTTCATCGTATCATCAGCTTTGTATTTGATAATAGCTTCACCATTGTTATCAGTTATATCTGAAGTATTTGTTTTAATCAGTTCGCCTTTGCCTATTAATCTCCAAACAACTTTTAAATTATTAGCTAAGTTTCCACCTGCTAAAGTGATAAGACTTTCTTCAAATCTTTCTATTTTTTCAGGATCTGCTTTAATTTTAAAATCAAGTTTTATAATTGAAATAGGAAATTTACCATTTGCTTCGCCAGCTACTGCATTTAAATCAGTTTTTGGAGTGCAAGAACGAATAATTTGCACATAAACTTTTCCGCTATTGTCTGTAATGTAATCAAAACCTTTTTCAAATACTACACAAGAATGAGTTGGTGTAACTCTCATAGGAGTATTTTTTACTACTTCATCAAAGCCATTTTTTAATAATATACAATGTTTATCATTACCTAAATCCCCACAATAAGAAATATGATACTTATTTGGAGTTGCTCTATATTCAAGAACCATAGAATAATCTCTATCAATAAATTGAGTTCTAGTGCCTTCAATAGTATTACTAATTCCTGCTAGTTTTGGTTCAAATGCTAATTTCATAGCTTTTTCATCAAGTGGTATATTAATGTTTGCATTAATTGAAGTATTCTTTTTAGAACTCTCTGCACTTCTGCTATGACTTAAAGTAAAAGTTAATGCAGGGAATGGAGAATATGAAATTCCCCCTTCATATATTAATGGATTTTTCTCTAAATCATCTACGCTATTTGCTCCAAAAACACCTACTTTATCGCCATACCATTGTCCCATTTTTGCAAAAACTGAAACATTAATAAGAGATGGAAAAGCATATTTTATTTTTGCGTCCCAGCCATTTGCAGGGCGTTCTTGCACATAATCTTTTTCAAAATCATAGCTATCTATCCAGTTACTCAGTCTTTGATAAACATTTGCATTAAACGCGAGTGTATCTACCATAGCTTCAGCACCTAAAGACATTCTTTTATGCCCTCTGCTAAAATCATGATCATAGACTGAGTTTAGTCCTAACATAATATTACCTGAATTATTTAAAGCTATTGCATTTGGATAAAACCTTATACCCCCACCAAAGTGTCCTATGGTTCTATCATTAGCAAATTCGCCTATACCACTTTGTAAAAAATAAGATATTTTTGGATTATCTTCACTTACAATAGGTAAAAGTGCTTTAGCATTACCACTAAAACCGCTTCTTTCATTGTAATTAAATGAAAAATCTGTATTAATAGAAGTATTTAATGAATCAATAAATTCTTTAGCTAACTCATTTGCACTTGCATTTAAATAAGAACTTGCCATATTTTTTACAATTTCTTCTTTACTTTTGCTATCTTCACTATCATAAATAGCACCAGCTGTTTGAATAACTTTCATTACTTTATTTGAAAATTCTTGATCTTCTTTGCTTAAATTATCATCTTTTTTACTATCATTTAAAGCTTCTTGTGTTTTTAAATTTTCATTATAATAATTTGCATTTGTAGGGTTTTTAAGATAAATATCTTCAAAAGGTTCTTTGATAATTTTTTTGTCTTTAAAATTAATATGAGCGTGTTCTTTGATAACTTCTTTATCATCAAACTCAAGCCACTTAGCTGAAATATATTCTTCTTTATTAACTATTTTAGCCCACTTAGTGCCTGTTTCATTAGTTATGATATTTTCAATATCTAATATTCTATTTTCTCTATAAATTTCTACTTGTTTGCTTTTTACATTTGGTTTTTCTCTTGAGATTATGCGATGAGCTTTTACTTTTGCTTTTTTTATAGTTTGTTTTTGAAAATTTGCATTATCTTCTTCGTTATTAATTTCTTTTAAATTATTATCAAGATTGTTTTTTTCTTGAATTAGTTGTTCTTTTTTAGCAATTTTAGCAATTAATTCATTATTGTTTGAATTATTACTTAATTCTTTATCTATACTTCTGATTTCTTTGTTTATTTTTGCATATTTAGCATAGATTTCTTGCTCACTAAGTTCTTTGCTATCTTTTTCTTCTTTTATAATTTCACTAGCTTCATTAACTTGTGTTTTTTGTGATTGAATAGTGTTTGTGTTTTGGGTGCTTGAAGGTAAAATTTCATTATCAGTATTAGTTGATGAAATAATTTTTTTACTTAATATTTCAATCTCACTATCTACATTGTCAAAAATAACACTTGAGTGTGTTTGATTTATTAAAGATGAACTTAACAAAAAAGACAACAAGATTTTTCTTAATATCCTTTTTTTTGGATATTTTGTTGCTAAAGATTTTTTATATAGTACTGATTTCATTTTACCCTCTTTAGTTCTTATTAAAATGCTTCTTCTTCCGTATTATCTGCTTGAGCAAAATTTTCAACAGAATTATCTTCTTTAATTGCTTGGTGATCTATATTTTGCTTTTCTTTTTGATGGACAAATTCAAAATTATCAACTATAACTTGAAAACCAGTTCTTTTATTTTGATTTTCATCTTCATAAACTGAAGTAAAAATCCTTCCTTTGCATAAGAATTTATCTCCTTTTTTTAAGTAATTTGCTAAAGCATTTACCCTATTTGTTCCAAAAACAACCAAAGGAATCCAATCTGTGTGTTTTATTTCCTCATTTGCTTTTTTAGTAATAGTCGTAATTGCTAAACTATTTTTTGCTAAAAGCTCTTTTTTTCCTTGAAATACTTCCCAATCTTTACCAAGAAAACCACATAATACTACTTCATTCATTTTTTCATCTCCTTATTTTAATTTTGGCTTATTTTTTTCATCAAAACACATAAACTTACAACCATTTTTATACTCACTACATCCCCACCAATAAGTCCCTTTTGTATTTTTTCTTCTTATTAAATAACCATTTTTACATTCAGGGCAACTATATTGTTTTTCTTTTGATAATTGTGAGAATTGATTCATACTCCCATTTTCTTTTATTTTCAAAATTTCACTATTAACCTCCTTTAATATATTTTGTAAGAAATCTTCTTTTTTTATTGTGCCTTGTTCAATCATTTTTTGTTGTTCAAACCATAAAGCAGTCATATCAGGATATTTAAGAGTTTCAGGTGCTAAAGATATTAAGAGTCTTCCTTTTTTAGTAGATTTAACAACTTGTTTTTTATCTTTACTTACCTCAATATATCCTTGCTCAATTAAATTTTTAATATGAGTTGATCTAGTAGCAGGTGTTCCAATACCTCCATTTTCGCCTTTTTTGTCTTTATCTTTTTCAATTAGTAATTTTTTTATTTTTTCATCTTTCACATATTTAGCAACACTATTTAAATCCTTTAATAAAGAATCCATCGTGTAATAAGGACGCGGTTTTGTTTGCTTTTTCTCTATTTCAATATCTTTAATTTTGCAAACACTATTATTCTCTATTAGTGAAATGTCCAAATGATTATTAGTATCTTCATTGTCTTTTTCATCACTTTGCTTGAAAAATTTTCTAAAACCCTCGCTAATATTTTTACTTTGAGAAGTGCCAAATACACTCTTATCATAAGTTTGTATCTCAAGATTTGTAACTTCATATTCTCTTGGTTTAAAAAACTGAATCACAAATCTTTTTGCTATTAAAATATAGATATTCTTTTCTTCTTCTTTTAAAAGCCCACAATCAAAATTGTTTTGAGTTGGTATTATTCCATAGTGAGCGGAAATATTTTTATCATTAAAAGCTTTGCTTTTAATGCTTAAATCACTCTTTTCAAGCAATAAACTTAAATCACTATCATTATTTTTTATATTTGATTTAATAGAATTTAAAATATTTGGAGCTTGTTCAAACATTGTTTCAGGTAAATATTGACAATCTGATCTATTGTAAGTTATGGCTTTATATTTTTCTCTTAAATTTTGAGTGATTTCTAATGTTTTATCAGGTGAATAACCATATAATTTAGCACACTCTGCTTGCAAAATTAAAAGACTATAAGGCAAAGGGGGATATTCTTTCTTTTTTTCTTTAAAAACACTAATTAACCCCGTTTTATTAATGTTGTTTTCTTTTATTTGTTTAGCAATATTTTCATCGATAATCTTTTCTTCTGTTTTTAATCTTGCATTAAATATTTTTCCATTTATTTCAAATTTTCCTAGCAATGAATAATAATCCATGCTTTTAAAATTTTCATATTCATTATCTCTTGCTGTTATAAGCCCTAAAATCGGAGTTTGAACTCTTCCTAAAGTAAGAACTTCTCTAAAACCACTTTTTTGCTGTGCTACACTTGTATAAGCTCTTGTAAGATTAATACCTACAATCCAATCAGCTTGACTTCTTGCAAATCCTCTTTCACTCATTCCTTTAAATTGAGAATTCGGCTTCATTTTAGAAATTTCAACTTTAACTGCTTTTGGAGTTAAATCATTAATTAAAACTCTAAAAACAGGTTTTTTTGTTTTTGAATACTGAATAATTTCATCAATAAGAATTTGACCCTCATCATCTGCATCACCGCAATGAACAATACTATCTACTTGATCATTTTTAATCAATTTGCAGATAATTTCTAATTGTTTTTTGCTATTATTTATAGGAATATATTTAAATTCTTTAATGTCCAAAGGCAAATCATTTAAATTCCACAACTTCCATTTTTCATTATAAAATTCAGGTGTCGCTAATCTCAATATATGACCAAAAGCCCAAGTAATTAAATTATCGCCTTTTTGAATATAACCTTCAAATTTCTTAACATTACCATCTAAGCCTTCTGCAATTGCTCTACCAAGTTCAGGTTTTTCCGCTATAAACAATCTCATCTTTTACCTTTTATCTTTATTTGTTTTACACCCTTGTAATAAGGGTGTAAAATTTATCTTTCGATATCTTTTTCCTTATTTGGAACTTGAGTTTCTTGCTCTATTGTTTGTTCTTTAGAAAAACCATCTTGTTGTTTTGCTTTTTGCTCTTTCATTTCGGCTTCATTTTTTATTTCAAAACCACTACTTCGAACAACAGCTAAATAGCCATCCCCTTTTTCAAGCTTAGTTTTTTCTAAAGCAAATTTAATATCATCATTTGAAAGTTTAATGTTTGTGTCAAGATAAAAACTTTTGCTACCATCTTTATTTTGAAATTCACTAATTCCAATTCCTTCAATTAAAGCTTTTCCAGCCTCTCTTTTATCATTAATTGTGTGATAAAATCTTTTAGTCTCTTCACTCCAGTTATTATTAATAAAGATATGATTATCTCTATTTTTTCTTTCAACCGCATCTGTTGGAACTAAAACAATATTATGAGATTCCTTGTCTCTATTTACGAAATAATTTTTCCATTCATTATTTACTTTAAAAGAAGCTGTTACAGCACCTTTATCCATACCAGCAACTTTTCCAGCCTCTTCTATCACATCAACTAAAGCAGTAGCGACTTGTCTTTGCTTAATCTCACCTGTTTGAGTGTCTTTATAGTTTAATGCATTATTTACATCAACCATAAGTCTTGGATTATTTCCATTTGATAACTTTACAAATGCCATTTTTTTCTCCTTAATAAAATTTTTTTATGTTTTGTTTTTTGGTTTTTAGTTTTGGAATTTAAAAAAAATATATATAATTACATGTTCATTCACCTCCTTGTAGTGTGATATGAATGCCATTCTCATCTTTATTAAGAATGGTTTTGTTTTTTGGGAAGCTCAAAGTTAAGCTTTTGTCTTTATTTTCTTTTATAATGATAGAGCTTAACTTTTGGGCGTTTTGGGTTATTTTTTTATAATCTTCGTATTTTAAGTATACGATGAAAGAAAAAACTCCAAAAGAAAACCCAAATAAAACAAAAAACATCAATGAAATAATCATAGTTTGTTTGATATTTTTAGTTAGCTTCGAAAAAATTTTAGAAAAATCTAAAATTGCATTTTTTTCTTTTTCTAAAAAAACTTTTAAAGTTTGATCATATGTTTGCAAGCTATCACTTAATCTAGCTTCAGTTTTTGACCTAAAATCCTTTAAATCATCATTACTTACTTTTAAAGCACTATTTAATGATTCAAGAAATGTATTATCAAAATTAACTAAAGAATTATCAAGTGCAGTTTTTAGTTCCATTGCTTTTTGACTAAATTCTTCTATTTCTAATTTTGAAAAAGATGAATTCAAACTATCAAGCTCTGTTTTAATCAAAAGTGTTTTATTGATTATTTCCAATTCTTCTTGACTTGGAGGATTTTTAAAATATGAAATTAGAGAATCAATATTTATTTTAAGTTTATAAAAATTTTGCTCTAAATCTTTAAAAATTCCTTCTTTGGTATTCTCATCAAGAACATTATTTAAGCCTATATTGATAGTATTATTAATGATTTCTAATATTTTTATCTGCTCATCAATAATTTCTTGATAGTTGCAAATTTTTATTTCATCAAATAAAGAACTACTTGTATCTTCTTGTTCTATTTGCTCATCAAAAAGATTTTGATTTTCTTCAGTCATTTTTTATCCAGCATTTTTTATTAATAAAGATTTTTTTATAAAAAACCCATTTCCATCGAAAATTTATTTTTTTACGATATTTTTCTCTTAAATTATTAGGAAGCAAGTTGTATTCTTGTTCGGAAATTTCTTTTAATTTATAGCCTCTATGCCAAGCTTCTTCTTCAATGTATTCTTTAGGACAAATATATTCAAAACCTTGATAATCTGTATATGAAGATGATTGTAGTAAATAACAAGATTGTGTTAATTCTGGATTAATTCTATATCCATAAACAGGTTTTAATTCACAAGGATCTCCCACGCCTCCACATACTCTTTCGTATCCTATAATAGTAGATTGAACTCTTTTGTTTAATTCGTATAAATTACATTCACCATCTAAATGAACTAAAATATCATTCTTATATTTAAGCATTTCAGTATCACTATTATCCACAGGACATAAATTCAAAAAATCCTTTCTTGCCTGTATGGTTTTCCAAGGCTTTTTAAACTTGATTGCAAAATATCTTGCAATTGCACTTGCACATTCAGGTGGTTTAATAGGCGAAGCTAAACAAAGCATAGCTTCACAAGCATATCTAGTATCCCCACTTAAATAATCCAATTTTATAGCTTTTAAATTTGAGAACATAAACATAGCTAAAATTATTGATATCAATTTTATTTTCATTTTTTATTCTCCTTTTTTTTAATTTTTTTGGCTTCTTGTATCATTTTCTTTTCTACAATTTCATCTTGATTAATGGTTTTAATCACGGTTGGTTTAATCTCATTATTATCAAATAAAGAATTACTCATTTATCTCTCCATCTTTTGCATGAAAAAAAAGCATATTGATAGTATTTTTATCTCCCTTAATAATGCTTATAGGCTGTAAGATCATTTCTGCTTCAACACCATTTTTTTTAAAATACTCTTCATATTCTTGAATGATATTTTTTTCGCCTATTAAGATAATTCTTTTTGCATTATGAGCCAAAAGAAAAGTTTTTACTATTTGTTCATTAGTGAGCAAGCCTTCTTTATTTTTTGTAAGCTCTATTTGATAAATCCAGTCCATATTGCTTAACTTTGAATCTTTAGGAACAAATCTATATTTTTCCTCCAATAAAGAATTATTCAAGGTTAGCTTTGAACCGCCTTCAAGTTTTTTAGGTTTTGGTGCAGAACTTGCACATCCTATAAAAATTACACTTGTTAATAAAAGCAAACTAAGCGTTTTTTTCATTATTTTCTCCTGTTGTTGGTATTTGTATGCGACACTCTCCTCTTTGAAAAGCTCCTTTTAAGATATGTTCTTTAGGTATGCCTTTAATTTTTGCCAAAGTTGGAGAGACTTGTTTAAACTTATCAATAAAATATGGATCGTTATAATAAAAAGCTTTTTTACATAAAATAGGCTTTCCATTATCTATAGTAATAAGCTCATCTTCAAAAGACATTTCTCGAAGTTCTTGTGGAAGCATTAATGCCCTACTTGCTTCACTATAACTTGTAGATCCACCACTTGCCCCTACACTTCTTGATCTTGTTTTAAATGTAGTATTACCAAGTATTCTACTAATCTCCTCTGCATCTTCTTGCTCTCTTGGGGTATAAAAAATTTGACAAGCATGGTTAGTCAAAAGAGTTTTTGCTCCATCATCCCCATATCCATCAGGAGCAGGTGCTTTAAGTTGAGATTTTGATTGATAAATCATCAAAGAACGCATTAAATAACCTGCCATAAAACTTACTGCCGAAAGATATATAGGAATTTTTCTAGGTGCTGTAAATTCATCCATAAGCATTAAACAAGTATATTTAATTTGTGGATTTTGTTCAGGAAGTTCTTTTGTATTCAAAAGAATTAACTGCGACCAAAAAATATTCAATATAAATTTTGCATTAGTTAATTGATCAGGGGTTATACCTATATAAATAGTCATTTTCTTTTTGCGTAAATCTCTCAAATCAAAATCACTAGTTTGAGTAGAAAGTTTTAACACTTCTGCTTCAAAAGGAGTTAAAGGCTCGTTAAAAGAAGACATAACTCCTGATTTTGTATTATCACTTGAAATACTAAAATAAGTTTCTAACCTTCTTTTTGTGATATCTGAAAGCAGATCATCACAATTTGATAAGTACTTATAAGTATTATCAAATCCATTTATTTTTTTACCCTCATATTCAAAAGTAAAACCTTTTGAAAGTTGTAATATTCCAAAAAAACTAAATTCTGTTTTTAAGTTAAATGTTTCTAAAAAAAGTTTCCCATCTTCTTTTAAATTTAAATCTTTCCACAAATAACAAAGTCCTATAAATAGGTTTTGTGCAAGACCATTAAAGAATTGAGTTGTAGAATCTCCTTCTTTTGGATAAATGATATTTGCTAAATCCATTAACTGACTATCACAATTATCACTATCACTCATATCAATATAAGTTAAAGGGTTGTAACGATGAGTTCTTTTTGAAAATGGATTAAAAAGAAAAACATCTTGACCCAAAACTTCTTTTCTATATTTACTTGTAAAATCAAAACATTCTTGTTTTATATCCTGAACAACAGCACTCTCTTTCCAGTCCATTAAATTTGGTATTACAATACCAACCCCTTTACCACTTCTTGTTGGAGCTCCCAAAGCCACAAACTGAGGACCTTTAAATCTTAAAAATTTTCCCTTATATTTTCCGATGATTATTCCATTGTCTGAAAATAATTTCATTTTTTTAATTTCTGCTAAATTTGCAAATCTTGCCTCGCCAAATTGAGTTTTTTTGCTTTTAGCTATTAATGCTAAAAGCATTAAAACAATAACACTAAAACCAAACATACCAAAGAAAGAAATATAAGCTTTTGGGTAAGCATTTATTAATGCCTCAAAAGTGAATTTAAGATTGTAAAATCCAAGAATTCTTTTTAAGCTTACATCATTAAGATAAAACATCACAAAAGGGCTTAAAAAATAAGCTATTAATAGTGAAAAAATACTTATAAAAACAAGCATTACAATCTTATCTTTCATTTTCTATTCCTTTTATTTTTGTAGAAAAGCTTTCTAATTTTTGTTTAAAATAATCAGAATTTTTTTCTTGTTTTAAAGATTTTTCTTCATAATAAGCTTTAACTTTTGGATTTTTAAATTCCATTCTCTTATTAAGATTTCTATCAGAATAAAAAGTTATAATAATTTCATCAGAGGGGGATAGTGGCGGAATGAGACCCTCCCCTTTGATCTTATCAGTAGCAACCCTAAAACGAACACCTTCTTTATTTTCCCATTCATATACTTTACCATCTTTGTTTTGATCTTCAAGGAATGGTTCTTTAAAGACTTTCAAATATTCTCTTATAGAGTTACCAAGATTTAAAAGCTCTTCAATCTTTATTTCTCCTTCGCTTTCTTTTGCTAAATGTAATTTGATATGTTCAGCACCTCTTCCTTTGTCTCTTTTTGTGTTATGCCAACCCTTAACATAATGGACAACATAATCAATGATTGCCTCTTCAATAATCTCTAATTCTGTATTAATTGGAGTTGAGTTTTTATCGTTAAAACTCACATTATAAATTCCTCTTTTTTCTTTATTTGCCATTCTTCATCTCTTTAAAATATATTTGACTAATATGTCTTTTTCCATTATGAGCTCTAATATGGACAACTACATCAATAAGATTTTTAAGCATATCTTGTATTTTTTCAAAAGGTATTTTTTGACCTTGAGTATTTTGTAAAGTCATCAAAGCCAAACGCTCGAATGTTTCAGAAGTGCTTCCTGCATGGCAACTTGTAATGCTACCACCATGCCCACTAGAAAGAACATTGATAAAATCATAAGTTTCAGCACCTCTAAGCTCTGCCAATAAGATTCTATCAGGCTTCATTCTAAGACACGATTTTAAAAGAGTTGCAGAATTTAAAAAATCTTCATTTTTAGCTTCACTAGGATAAAAAAGTTGTACAAAATTTTTATGCTCATAAAATTTTATTTCTTCAACATCTTCTATAGTTATAATTCTTTGTTCTTTGGGAATAAAATCAATTAAAGTTTTCATAAAAGTTGTTTTACCGCTTCCTGTACCTCCTGCTATAATGATATTTTTTTCATACTCTACTGCTTTACAAATAAAATCTTTAAAATTTTTAGCCTCATAAAGCTTTTTCAACTCCTCATCCAAAGGATTTGTTATAAAATGAACAGTTTTTATTTCTTCAAAAAGACCACTTTTAACATGATCTTGTATTAAAAATCTTTTCTCGCTTGGTTTTCTAATTGTAATTGAAATATGCTCTTTTTTAGTCGCTGGCGGAATTACTACCTGAACCCTTTCACCTCCATGTAATATACAAGAAAGGATAGGGCGTGATTCATCTATCTTATCTTCTTTAAAAGAAGCTAAAGAAGTAGCAAACGACTTAGAAGCTTCATAATCTAACTTACTTGTTTCTTCTTGCCATTTTCCATCATTAGTTTGTATGAAAATATTTTCTTTGCCGTTGTAGCATATTTCAGTTACGCTGGAATTAGCCAAATGTTTTCCAAAAAAATCATTAGCTAATTTTTCTAGGGTTCTTGAATTACTCATTAAAAAAAGCCCTTTCTTTTTAATTGATAAACCTTAGAAAAATCAATATCTTTATTAACATATACACCTACTAAATCACCGTGATTTTTGTAAAGAGTTGGTTGGATATTAATCATTTTTTCTAAAGCAGTATTAGCTATTTCACGAGAAGTTTCTCTTGAATTTTCCGTATAATCAACGCTATTTTCTTTTTTATTAATAACTTGATTAGCTAAAATATTTAAAGAATCATCAATTATTGATAATAAAATAGCTGAACCAAAGCGTTTCATATAATGATGATCTACCCATCCTTGTATTCCACTTGCTCCAAGCTCATCAGTTGCACCTGAATAAACTGGTATAATAATATTATTAGGCGTTCTTATTTCTTGCCAAATAACAAAAAGCCTATCCATACCATCATTTAATTGTCCTGAACTAAAACTTCCTGTAATGGTGCTTCCTTTTTCAATTAAAAGAACATTGCCATTTGAAGAATAAACATCATTTGAAACAATACAAGCAATACCCCCTTTAATAGTGCTAACTAAACGAGTTTTTAAAGAACAACCTATATAAGTTCCTTTAGATAATAATAAATTTGGATCAAACTGACTAACACTAGCACTAGTTGGGGTAAAAACATCGCCGATAAAATCATTTGATCCATTAGATAATAAAGCATTATCTCCTTGCATAGGTTTAGAATTAAAAATATTATTTGAGCTTTCTTGTGTATTGTTTTCTTGTGCATTAAAAGCCCCACCATCACTACTACTACTTACCACAACTAACCCTGCACCTTTTACTATTCTTGGTTGTAAAGGTTTTGAGACAAGCTCGAAAGGATTTTCTTTTGGAGTTACTTCAACGGGTTTTTCCTGTTCTCTTTCTTTCAATACTTCTTCAAAACTCTTTGTTTCTTCTTTAACAGGTTCTTCTTTTTGAGGTAAAATAAAATCTTTTAATTTCACACTACTAGCAATGTCTTTATTAACTTCTTTTGCTTGTGTATTTGCAGTATCATCACTACTACCAATAAAAGATTTTGCAAAGATATATGCAAAAATCAATAATATAAATACACAAGCAATAAAGAATACATAGATTTGAATTTTTTTAACATTAACGCTTTGTGCTTGCAACTCACTTTGTAAATCCATATCTTTTAATTCTTGTTTTTCTTGATTACTCATTGCTCATTTCCTAATAAAGATTGTTCTAGTAAAAGTGTTTTACTTGGATCATTTATCACTCTTTGTATATTTTCATTAGAGGTTTCTCTAGTTTTATCTAAAGGATTTTTTCCATAGCCATTATTAAAAATTCCAACAACCTTATCTCCACTTCTTAGTAGAATTTGTTTTGCAATTTTTTGAACTACTAAAACATCATATTTTCCATCTTTTTTAATGTGAGTATTTAAGATCATTTCTTTGCCGTTTTCATATAAAAATACACTCGGAAATGTTTTTGTGTTATCAAAACCTAAGTAAGTAAAAACACCATCATCATAAGCATAATTTGGTGCTATATCTTCACTTCCTTTATTCGCTTTCATTAAAAAATCCCAGTTTCTAGGAACTATATTTTTATCAAGCTCTTCTCTTACAATTTTCTTTTCTAGCTCTTTTTTTATTTTATTCTCTTGCTTTAAGATTTTATCAGCGTGGCTAAAAGACAATTTATAAGTTGCTTGCTTACTATCATTAGTTAGCAATAAATCAAAAATATAAGTTTTTAAATTAGTGGTAACAATTAAATTTGTTTTCCAGTCTTTTGGATTTGGATCAACAATCATCTCTTTTTGCTGACCTTGATTATAAGGATCATTTTCTACAAAAAGTCTAGTTTTATAAGCTTTTGGTTTAATAAATAAAAGATTTTTTTTCTCTATTAAATCCCAACCTTCAGAAAATCCTGTAGCGGTATTTATAATGACTTCTTCATCGCTAAATTCAATCATACTTACAAAACCATTTCTAGCTACCATTTTAAAAACATCTTTAGAGTTATACTCAGCATGTGCTACGCGTTGATCGTATTCTGATTTTTGCGGTTCATTTAATGCAAAAACAGGTAAAGCCAAAAATGAAAAAGAAAGGGCTAGGCTAATATTTTTTATCATCTTATTTCCTCATCAACTCTATAGTTAGTAACCTTAAAGCCAAGAGGGTTTAAAATTCTATTTTCTTCACTTGTTTTTGCAAGTAAAAAATCATACGCCAAAGTTATAACTTTGGTTGATTGCTGTGTGCTTTTTGTTACAGAATCTTTTTTAGTAATTAATGCTCTTATAGTAGAGGTTTTTACTCCATTGCTATTTCCAAGAACAATACTTAAAATCTTAACGCTTACTTCAACATTATCTTTATAAATTTGATCTAAAGCATTATCGCCAGCATAGATAGCTCTATACTCATTTGCAACATTTTCATCACTCATTAATTGAGTAAGAACATAATCTTGATTTAAAAACTTATAATAATAACCTTCTCTAGCTTTTATATATTGAGAGATAAAGTATTTGTCTAAAGCTTCAATAGAGCTAATTTGCTCTTCTTGTAAGCTAGTAATAATATCCACCATACCAGTAGTATTATCTACTTTAATCACATAAGGTTCAGTAGTTTTTAATGGTGTTAAGAAAATTACAGCAATTACAGCAATAATTGATATTGCCATACTTATAAATGCAACTAACCAAGCTCTTTGATTTGATTTTTCAATCAAATATCTTACACTTGCTTCAAAATTCAAAGCATTAGAATTAATTTCATTTTGGTTTTTCAATTTTATGTTTAAAAGAAGTTAGTATAATTAAAAAGGGTGGAATGCCAAAGGGTGCCACCTTTGACATTCAATTTACCGCCCAGAAGGGAGGTGAGTCGAATGACTAAAATTATCCTAGTAATTATATTAGTTATGCTTTGCTTTGTCAAGGCATACTAATCTCCCTGCAATTATAGCAGGGTTTAGGATAATCCCTTTGGCTTTATACTAACTTTCTTTATCTCCTTTCTTTAAAATTTGTTTTCTAAAACTTCAGTTTCAATTATTTGCACATCTTTTTCTTTGAAAAAAAGATTTTGTTTTAAAACTTTTACAAAAACATCTCCTTGCTCCGTATGGTAAGTGATAGAATAATCAAACTCGCCAGCTTCAACCATCTTATCTTCATGATAAGAATTAGAATCATTTACAGCCTTTTTTAAAATCACATAAGACATACTCGGATAATTTAAAATAATTCTCTTTTTCTTTTTAATGTTTTCAAAGCTTTTAATGGAAGTTTCTTTTTCTTCTTTCTTTTCAAACACAGGAACAATTTCCATTTTTAAAAACTTTTCTTGATCTTTAATATCATTTACAGCAACCCAACCACTTTTATCATCAAACAAATAGTTATAATTAGTATTGTTTTTAATAGAACAAGCACTAAAAAAGATTGCACAAAATGCAAATAAAATTACCTTATGCTTCATTTCTCATCCTTTGTAATATGCTCTTTCCTAAAGACATAGCATTAGCACCTGCAACAGAAGCACCTGATTTCATCATAGAATAAGCACCTTCTGCCATTTTAGAGCCTCCTTTTTGAGCATGCCCAAATAATTTTCCAAGAGTTTTTCCAGCTGCAGAACTTATAGGATTGCTTACCCTTGAAAACACACTTTGCATAGCAGAATCTAAAGCAACGCTTCCTACTTTTTCAGCAAAAACCTTTGCTACAAAAACCATAGCAACTAATAAAACAGAGGAAAAAATCATTGATATTCCTATGAAAAATGAGTCAGCATCTGCATTCATATATTGATCTTGAGAATACCTAGCAAAACGATATATTTCTTTTGCAAAAACTTTAAAAAATAAGCTCATAAAAAGAACTAATAAGGTATTAGAAATAAGCAATGCAAGCCATTGAGTAAAAACATTTTTAGTGCTTTTATATAAAAGACAATAAAACATTAAAGGTGCAGCAATCACTAATATAGTTTGAGTAAAAGCAGTAGCATTTATTACCACTAAAGCAGGTAACACAGCTATACCAAAACCTGTATAAATCATAACTATACTAAATGCAGCAACTATAATGCTAAATCCACTAGCCTTAGCCCATATACTATCAGCTAAATTTCTAACTTCATTAAAAATAATATCAATTTGCTTATACATACTAAGGCTTCCACCAGCCCACTCATGAAAGCCATCCATAGCATTAATGACTAAAGTAAGCCATCCGCCGATATTTAAAGCAAAAGTGATGATCATAGCCTTAGCAGCTAAATCCCACATTACTTCTTTAGTAGGACTTTGAGAACGACCAAATAAGATTTCATAACCCTTATACATAATAGTAATTACAAGGGTAATAGAAAAAAGCACAGCAAGTTGAGTCATTTTTTCACTCAGTGCTGCATTTCTTACTACTTCTAAAATCACATGAGTAGCATTACCAAGCTCTGTAAAGAAATTACCTTGCATGGTAAGCCTTAAAAGAAAATACAAGATTAAACATTATTGTGTTTTAAGAAGTTTAAGAAGACTAAGGTATAATACCCCGAAGGGTTAGCCGTAGGCTGCAACCCTATGGCTAAATTTAACCCTAGAAAGTAGGTGATTAAATTGAGTTATAACAAACTTATAATTGTAATTATACTCCTTTGTATAGTTACAGTCAAGGCTTATTAGCCTTGCCCCTATTTTAGGGGTATAAGTTTACCCTACGGCCTTTCTTAAACTTTCTTTATCTCCTTTCTTTAAAATTTGTTTTTATTTAAATTAATTTGGTTTTAAAATTAAGTTTTTGTAAAACTTGTGTTTTTCCATTTTTAAATTTTTCTACTATTTCATATTCTATTAGTTCTATAAATTTAGAATTTTGTTTTTGTTCTATTTCCTTTATAGCGTTTGCTATCTTTTCCTTATAAGGTGTATCAGGAAGATCATAATGTTTTAGTTGTTTTATTTTTTCTATTTCTTTGTTTTTAATGATTTGTTCCATTTGATTAAAAGCATTGATAAAAGCTATTTTAAATTGTAAAGCTTTTTTACCTGTAAAACCCATAGCTAAAAGCGTGAATGCATCACGAGTTAGATTATAACAACGATCTTTTCTTGTTTTTCCTTTAACCTTACCAAAACCCCTAATTTCAGTATTTCTATAGGTCTCCTCAAAATTGAGGAGACCTTGAGAAGCTCCTATTTCTCGCAATTCATTTAAAATGAGTTTAATATCTGCTAATACATTATCATGTCTTTTCCCAAACACTTTAGCTATATCTAAACTTGTGCAAAAAATTTGCTCATCTTTGTTTTCAAAGATGACATCTATATTGTTAATATTAATAACACTACTCATTTTTCACTCCTATTTAGTCAAATAAAGCATCAGCTTCTTTATCATATTTTTTTCTAAGCTCGCCATAATCCAAAGGCTCTTTCCCCATTGATTCTGCAAACAGCTGTGCTGCTTGATCTTGTCTTATTCTTCTTTGATTTTCATAATGCATATTAGAAATTTCAAGATTAGTTTTAATGATTTCTAGTTTGGTTTTTTCTACATTAATCGCATTGTTAATGTCATTAGTTTCTTTAATATCTTTTGATTCTATAAGTCTTTGGTGTAGTTTCTCTAAAGACTTTGCTACGGTATTAACTTGGATAGAAGCTTGATTATAATGCTCCACTTGAGCTGCATAAGTAATCATATCCATTCTACATATTCTTTTTCGCTCTTCACTCAAATAACTAGCATTGCAACGATCAAAAAGAGTGAATTTTCTAAATGTTTCTTTGCTTTTATCGCTTAAAAAGCCTTGTGGATCTTGCAATACATCATCATAAAAAGATTGTATGTTTTGTCCAGCTTCAGCAAAATCTAAATAAATTTGTTTTGTGTCTCTCATAAAAGACACTGAATCTCTTGCACCTGTTTTAGACATAAGTTCATTTTGATAAGCTTGAATTTGTTGTTGATAGTGTTTAACCGTATCTTGCCATCTTGTAGCTTGTTTAGTCCATTCTGCAATTTCTTTTGCATTTTGGGTTGCCATTTGTGAATTTGCAGTCGCATCAACTACAGGAATACCAGCACTAAAAGCTAAATTTGCAATACATAATGATGAAATTATGGAAAATAAAAATTTATTTTGTTTTTGGATATAATTATTTTTGGGGTTTGCCACAGGGCGGCAACCCTGTGGCTTAATCTTAACTCCAGAAAGGAGATATTTTAAGATGAAGTTCACACGCTTTATCTTAGTAGCAATTATACTACTAAGTTTAATAGTAGTCAAGGCTTTTTGAGTCTTACCCTGTCTTTTGACAGGGCTATTTAAGATAAAGCACCCCTGTGGCTTTTTGGTTTGATTTTTACTTAAACTTAATCTCATTGTTCTTCCTTATAAAATGTTTTAAGTTCATTGATTTTTTCTTCCAAAGTTTTGTTTTTTTGATTAAAGATATTTTCTATTTTTTCTATATAGCTTGTGCCTGTAGATAAAATTTTTAGGTTTTCTTTGCCTAAAGATGAAAGATCCAAAGAACAAACAACTGCTTCATCTTGTCTTTTAACAAGGAATTGTCGTTTATGTGGGGCAAAGTTTTTAACTATTAAAAATTCATCTTTACTAAGACCTAGTCTTAAATACTCATCTTCTTTTGCTAAAGGGTTTGGTAAAAATATTTTTGTAGCAGATTGCTCAACTAAAGTATTTGCTATCTTTAGTTTTAAAAAGTCCTCTATACTTTGTGTAGCAAGTCTTAAAAAGCCATTTTGTTTTCTTATGGTTTTAAACTTGTTTTTTACTTCTTCTGCCACAATATCATTTTCTAACCACTTCCAAGCTTCATCAATATCTATACAAAGTCTTCTTCCATCTGCTAAATTCATAACACGCCAAAGAATAAAATAAGAGATTAATGCTGAAACATCTTTTTCATCTAAAAATTCAGTTCCATCAATACCAAATAAATTAATATCATCAGGAAAATCTAGGTTGTCATATTCATTATCAAACACCCAGCCAAATTGTTTTCCTTTTTGGAATAAAGACAATCTACTTTTTAAAGAGTTATTGTCATTAAAATCATCTGTAATATTTTCAAGAAGTAAAGAAATAGGATATTTTCTTTCAGAAATTTCAAATTGAAACATTAGAGTATTTACAGCTTCATTGATTTGTTTTTCTTCTTTTGTATTAAGAATTTCGCCATTGCGTGTTACACATAGTTTTATTAGTTGTTTTAAAAATCTTAAATTTTCTTCATTAGTTTCAACCATAAAAGGATTAAACCCAGTAGGCTTACCATTTTTAATAGAAATATATCTACCGCCAGCACAAAGAATATTGCCTAAAGCACCTTTATCTTTATCTAAAAATACAGCTGTAAATTTCTTTTTATCTTCAGGTATGTTTGCAGGGAAACTATCTTTATTAGCATACTTTATCATTTGATTAATGATAAAATTCATAAACACGGTTTTACCACCACCACTTTGACCTAAAATCAAAGTATTAGCTAAATTCAAATCACCAAATTCATCTTTGTTTTTTCCATCGCTTTTGTGGAAATTTAAAAAATATGGTTGTTTGTTTGGTGTTTTTAAAATAGTTACAGCATCACCCCAGCAATTTTTTTCTTTTTTACCCATTAAGAAATTATGTAATGCAACTAAAGATGAAAAATTTAAAGATGAAATCATATGAACTCTTGGGCGTATTGCAAAATTACTTGGAAATTGTGAAAAATAAGAAGCAGGTAGTGCAATATTTGCTAATGTTGAAGTAAAGCCTAAACTATTTAATGAAGTTATTACTTTATTAGTATTTTTCTTGCATTCATCAATGCTATCACCAAAAACACAAATACTAAAATGATAATTTCCAAAACTTATAACATTACTAATTAAATCATCTAATGCTAAATTTAATTGCTCTATCTGACTTACGCCATCATCTTCACTTGAAATTAGTTGATTAATTTGTTTGTTTAATGCTGATTTTGAATCATATTTTGATAAAGGAACAAAAGTTTGAGTGATAGTATAATCTACATCAAGGTACATTAAAGAATCTAAAATACCTGAAAAAGTTTCATTAGAATAATCTTTAATTTCAATAATTCTAGCAAATCTTTTTGTATCATCATTGTAGTTTAGCTGAATCATATCGTGGTTAAATTGAATATTTTTTAAAGTTCCTGTTAGATATTGATATATCGGAGTATCACAAACTACAACAGGATTAAATTTTCCACCTATTAAATAATTATAAAATTCTAATTGCTCGGAATATTTAATATTATTCTTTTTATATACACTTAATATTTTTGGTTTAAAATCTTTAATGTTAGCTTCAAGTTTTCCTAAGTATTCTTGGAATTTAAGAACAAAATTTGAAATTTCTTTTGCTTTTGATTTGTAATTTAATTTATTGAAAGTCTTTAGATCAATATTAGATTTTAAAGGCTTATAGACCAAAGTTAAATAAAGCGAATTTTGCTGAAAACTTTTTTTATCAAAACTCTTATGGTATTTCTCATCAATTTCCTTTAAAAAAGAATTTTCAAAATGAGAATCTAAAAATTCATGTAATTTAAATCTTACATTATGAAAATAAAAAGCAATAGGTTCATTAGAAAATGACATTATCATCATATTTAAAAGATTTTTTTTAAAAATTAAATTCTCATCTGACTCACACTCAAATTCTATACCCTCAATAAAAAATGTGCTAATTAGCATATGTTCTTTTGTAATAACAATACTATCTGTAAGTAAAGAGCTATAAGGAATTAATTTCTCTAAACTTGGTTCAGCATGAAGTGGAAATATAGATAATTTTGGAAAATCATTATTAGTTGGCAATCGTTTATAGCTTACGCTATTAAAAGTTTTTGCTTTATGGTATTTTCTACTCAAAAAATTACTAATAAATTTAGTTTTTAAAAAAAACAATCTAAACATTTGCTCATCTTTCTTAGTCATTGCTTTCATAATAAAATAAGAAATAACTCCAAAAATTAAAAGAAAAAATTGTTGTGTATAAACAGCTATTAAGATAAATCCTAAAATGTTTATTATAAAAGGCACTAAAGGCACTCCAAAAAGGAGTGCAGGGCGTGTTAATCCTTTAAAGAGCGGATCAAAATAGTTATTCATAAACTTTTAACCCACCAAAAGAGCAGCCAAAGAAGAAGCAGAACCTATAACAACACCGCCAATTACCACTGGTAAAACTTCAGTCCATTGCTGTTTTAATATTGCCATTCTATAACCTGCAATACAAAAAGCTATTGTAATAGCAATAATAGAAACACCAAACAAAGCTGACTCTATATCTTGTGCCAAAGTATTGACTTTATCAATACCGCCTACAGCAAAAGCTAAATTTACAGCTAATGCTATTAATAGTATTTTTTTAAACATTTAAAGGAGTCCTTTCATTAAAAAATAACGAACGATAAATTTAGCTCTTATATTAAATATAAAGGTATTATTTAATTTTAATTTTTTATTAAAATTAAATGTGTAATAAACATTTTTTTGATTTTGGATTAAAAAGGAGTAAATTTGGCAACTAAAAAATCAGATTTGTATAAAAAAATTATAAAGGTAAGAAGTAAAATTAAACAAAACTTAAAACCTAAATCTCGATTATATTTGAATCTAAAATTTCAGAGAAGAATATATGAGTAAAAAATATCCTTATTTTCTTTCAAACAAAATTTATTTTCATCCTATGATCTTATGGACTAACATTAAATGTAAAAATTGCAATGAAAATAAATATATTGAATATACAGAAGATGAAGCATATAAAAAAGTTATCTGTCCAAAATGCAAAATGATGATTGAAGTAGAGAAAGGAAAAAGCAACAAATGAAAGAATTAGATTATTATAACTTTCTAGAAGAAGCAGATTGTCTGATGAAAAAATATAAAGAAGAACAAAAAGAACTTACAGAAGAAGTATTTTTAAATTTCTTAAAAGAAATGATAAAAAAATACAATATTACAAAAATATACGAATGTTTTAAAAATAAAAATAATTTTCTCATTACAACAAAGAATAAACAATGCTACACAATAATTGTCTTTAAAAAAGATGAAGATAAAAAAATAATTTTTTCAGGATATAGTCTTCAAACAAAAAAAGAAGGACAAGAATATTTTGAAGAAAATTTCAAAGAATATGAGAAAGTTGATTTTTTATGAAAAACATAAAAAGAGTAACTATGCTAAAAAAAGAGTTTGATGAAAAAATCAAAAGTCTAGGACTTACAAGACAAGATTTTTGCAATATAACCGGTTTAGCTTATAGTAGTGTGAGTAATTGGAATGATAATAATAAGCCCATTCCTATTTGGGTAGATAGTTGGATTGAAAATTATAAATATAAAAAATTCTATGAAATCACTAAAGAATTCTTTAGAGATGATTTTATAAAAGAATTTTGCAAAGCAAAGGAAAATAAATGAAATTGAGTGAATTTGATTTTAGGATTTGGGATAAAGATGAAAAATGTTTTTTAGATCCTTATACAAAAAGCAGAGCGATTATAAAAAATTTACCTAATGAAAAATTAGAAAGATTTGAGTTAGAACTTTTTGTAGGAATAAAAGATAAAAATGGACAAAAGATTTTTGAAGAAGATATTCTTTTATATAAAAAAAATAAGAAAAAATATATTTTTAAAGTATTTGATGGTTTAACTTATTGCAAAGAATTTTCATTTTTAAAATATAGCTTTGATGAAGAAAGTCAAACAATTATACAAACTTCTTATTCTCAAATAGAATTATCGCATAAATTAAATTGTGATTGTAAATTTTATAATAAAGCAAATGAAAAATATTTAGAAGTCATCGGCAATACTCACGAGAATGAGGAATTATTAAAAGATAAGGAATTGCTAAATTACTAAAAAGCCAAAAGAATAATTTAAATTTATGTAAAAAGGAAAAAAATGGTTGAAAAATTTAAAGCAATGAGTAAAGAAGAGTATTATGAAAAATACATAGTTGGAATTAGATTTTTATTTGGATATGAACAAGAAAATGATTATAAGACAATAAGTCTTAGGGTTTATTTGCCAAAATTTCGAGAATATGAAAATATTGTTATTTTTGAAGCAATAGAATTGTTTAAAAAAACTCAATTATTTGAAGAATTAACAAAACAAACCATTAAAATTGATTTTGAAAAGCAAGAATTTATAATATCTAAATTTTTCAAAGAAAATAATATAGAAATAATTCCTTATTTTTCACAAGGAATAGAAACGGAAAAAAAATTAAGCAAAGATGAATTTTTTGAATTTTTAAAACAAAATGAAGTTAAAGAATTAAACTATTTATGCTTTTTGTTTTTCAGCTCTTTTTGTGAAGAAGAATATGAATATTTTTGTAATATCAAAAATTAAGTTTTTAAAACAGAAAAATTAAAAAATAAGAAAAAGGGAAAAATGAAAAATATAGATAAAGATAAAATATTAGAATGTATTAAAGAAACTATGAAAGAAGATTATGAAAAAGTTTTGTGGATAATCAAAGATACTTTAAAAAATAAAAAAGGGTTTTTTGGGCTTGTATTTGAATATGAAAAAGAAATAAAAGCTGATAATGTTTTATCAGTAATTATGTTTGAAAAAACAGAAAACGAGATTAGCGTAAATTTAGCTTTTAAGAAAATCAAAGAAAATAAAAATCTTTTAAAATTAAAACCAAACGAAAAAAATAAAGCAGAAAAAATTTTAATTGCTTTATATAAAGAAAATAAAAAAGTTTTATTATCAAATTTATTTATATTGGATAAGGTAATGATGTATTACGCTCACAATAAGATGTTTGAAGAAATTAAAAAAGAACTTATTAAAATATAAACAACTTGAATCGAATTAAAAAATATGGAATATTAAAAATAAATTATATTTAATTTATATCAAATAAATATCTTTTACATTTTTTATATATATTTTTATACTATGTATTTAATATTTTTATGATATAATTATGATATATAATAAATATCATAAGGATAAGTATGATTATATCCATCTGTAATGAAAAAGGCGGAAGTGGCAAAAGCACATTAGCTGTAAATTTAGCAATTAAGGCAGCTGAGAGTAAAAAGGTTTTATTGTGTGATAGCGATCCACAAAAATCTGTTATGACTTTTGTCAATATTAGAATGGAAGAAGGTATTAATAGAACATTCTCTGTTGTATCTAAAGTTGGCGAATCTTTAAAAGATTTTATACAAAAAGAAAAAAATAAAAATGAGTATGATTTAATTATTATTGATACTGGTGGTAGAGACTCAAAAGAAATGAGAATAGCATTAGGTTTTTCAGATGTTGTAATTATTCCTACAATCCCAAGTCAATTTGATGTTAGTGTTTTAGATAAAATGTTTACAATTATTAAAATGGCAAAGGAATTAAATAGAGATCTACAAACATTTGTTTTAATCAATAAAAGCTCTCCAAATCCTTTTTTAAATAAAAAGATTGAAGATTTAAGAGCCTATATTAAAGAGCAAGAAGATGACAATATTAAACTTTTAGATAATATTATCTGTGAAAGAGAAAAATATAAAACTTGCATTCAAATGGGTTTAGGAATTAGTGAAACAGAAATTAATTCTAACAATAAAGCTTTAGAAGAATTTAATACTTTCTATAATGAATTAATAAATAAAATCAAAGGATAATAAAATGGCATTTAAAAAAAATACAAATGTGAATTTAGATAGTTTTATTGAAGGAGCTACGGGAGAAACTTCAACACAAAAAACCCCTACGCAATCTGGAAGAATCAAAAGAGATAAAAAGCTTCTTGTAGGTTTTACAAGTGAAGAATATGAAAGATTATCAAGTATGGCAGAACAAATGGGTATGGATAAAGGTGCTTTTATAAGATTTAAGGTGTTAAATAACTAAAAGATATTTTAAAAATATAATTTTGATATGTATATAATATATAAAAAATATTATATACATATTGTAATGATACATACTATTAAAAAATAATACTTCAAACAATTTTAGATATAATTACATAATGGTAATAGCATATGTAAGAATTAGTACAGCAAAACAAGACTCAGAAGTCCAAAAACTCCAAATATATGAATATTGTATAAAAAACAAAATTAATATTGATGAAGTTATGGAAGTTGAAATGAGTTCAAGAAAAAGTTTAGAAAAAAGGCGTATGAATGAATTAAAAGATAAACTCAATGAAGGTGATTTATTAATTTGCACAGAACTTTCAAGATTAGGAAGAAGTATGCTTGAAGTTATTACATTAATATTAGAACTTTCTGAAAAGGGTGTGCAATTTGTTTTTTTACGACAACCTGAATTAAGTTCATTTAACAATCCTTCTCAAAAATTACTCCTTTCTTTCTACGCTTATGTTTCAGAAACAGAGAGAGACTTTATCTCACAAAGAACAAAAGCAGGACTTGCTAATGCACGCAAAAATGGAAAAAATATAGGTCGTCCTACAAATAGTTTTAATAGTATGTATGATAAAGATGAAGATCTAATAAAAGAGCTTATATCTAAAAAAATAACCTTACGCAATATTTGGAAATTTTTAGGCGAAAAAGGAACTTACAATAACTTTCATTATTTTTGCAAAAGAAGAAAATTGACATAATATATCATACTAATTTATAAATAATATTATATGGATATGTAAAAAATATCTATATAATATTTAAATTATATGTAATTAATATATATTTAATCAAATAATGTTATACTTCTAAAATTCAATTTTAATATTCTTTGTATAAAATGTTATTTCCCAAAAACAAAACATTTTCTTAAAAGGATATTCTTAC
>NZ_CP007768.1 GCF_000816785.1 Campylobacter peloridis LMG 23910
TATTAAAACGGGGAATTGGGAGTATTAAAAGGGCAAATTGGGAGTATTAAAACGGGGAATTGGGAGTATTAAAACGGGGAATTGGGAAACACGCCGATAAAGATTTTTTTTATCGGCTTAAATATTAAAACGGGGAATTGGGAGTATTAAGGCAACAAATTAGGAAAGCACATCAAAACACCATATAACGATAGCTAGCGAACTATTAAGTGGGTAAATTGGGAGTATTAAGTGGGTAAATTGTAGGTTTATCTACTCTTAATTTTAACGGAAAATTATAAAATTTTTCCGTTAAAATTATGCTATAATAAAAAATCCGCCTTGAGTTTTACTCTTGGCGGAAATTTATCAATCAAGGCTAACTATGAAACAACATAGTAAGCGTTTTGTGAAATTATATCTAAATTTTAGGTTTTTTAAACTTAAAATCGAAGTATTTTTTTAGCAAAACCGCAGGGGCTTTTTAGCCCCTTGCCTTGATTGTCTTACTTTAGGATATGCAAATGAGTGAAATAGTTAAATATCATAATGATTTTAATAAAATTAAGTTACCTAGCTTTACAGAGCAAGAGCAAAATTTATTATGTTTTTTGCTTAAAAAAATAAAAGAAAAACAAAAAGATGAAGTAATTAAAATATATCCGAAAGACTTAATGGGTTTTTCAGAAAAAAACCTATCAAATAGAGAAATAACAGAGATTTTAAACTCTTTTGAAGAGAAATTTTTCAAAGCAGATTTTACAATAATTGTAAAAGATGAAGTTAGAAACTTAATCGGAAAAATGCGAGTAAATTTATTTAATAATTTTGTAATATGGAAAAAAACTTGCACTGATTGGGATATGGAAATAGGCGATGGGCTTTTTTGGCAGGAATTCACTTGTATAGATATTGAAATTAATAAGCATTTTGAATACCTTGTTAATCAACTCACAGCTAATTTTACATCTTTTGAATTAGCAGAATTTATCGCATTAAGCGGTAAATATACAAAAACTCTTTATAGACTTTTAAAACAATATAGAACAACGGGAAAAGCTTATTTTGAGTGGGAAGAGTTTAAAAGAATTATGGATATATCCGAAAAAATGAGAATGTGCGATATTGACAAAGATATCATCAAACCTGCTATAAAAGAACTAACAAAAGAACGCACCTTGTTTGATCAGGTGCGTGTCCCTTTTAAAAATTTAGCTTTTGAGAAAAAGAAAATCAAAGCTAGGGGGCGGGGCGGAAAAGTTGTAGGTATTGAATTTACCTTTAAACCTGAAAACATTGCAATACAAAAAATTGAAAATGAAGCGATAGAAAATGCAAGCGATGAAGAAAAAATCTTAATGACTTGCAATAACTTGTGTCAATCTAAAATTAGATTTAAATACGAGGATAAAATTTACCAAAGTAACTCTTTTGATTTTTACAATTTTATTTTTAACGCGGTGGAGTTACAAGAAGATAAAGACGGGAATTTAATCCCATATGAAATTAGAGTTTTTAGATGCAAAAATGAAGAAGACTTTTTTAAATTAATTAAATTATTTACAAGCAATATCTATTGAATTACTTTCTCCCTTTTTTCTTTTTATTTGAGCTTGCCGAAAATAAAAAGCAAACTAGCCCTTAATCTTTAAGGTGACTAGTTTGCAAATTAGTCACCCTTAAAAGAGTGCTAATTTGTTTTTCAAAAATATTTAGTTATAATATCACAAGTTCTATTATAACCACATTTTTGAAAAAAAGGGGAGCAATTATGGAAACAAATAAGACAGAAATTAACATAAAAGAAGAAAGAAAATTAATATCAGAAATGAATAAAATTTATACAGATATAACCAAGCTTGAATCTCAAATAAAATTTTTGTGTTTAAAATTAGAAAGCAAACAAAAAAGACTTAATGAAATTAAAGAAAAATTTGCTTCAAGTGTAGCTCAAAATGGGACAAATATCTAGTATTAATTTTAAAAAATCTAATCCTATACAAACACAGCATAACGATAGAAGATTGCCACCGAGTTATTTAATCGGTGGCGAGGTAGAATGCAATCTTAATCACGAAGAAGCTTTGGCGTTAAAAAATGAAATTGTTAAAAATGCTATTGAAGCTTACACGAAAAATACTAAACAAAAATTTCAAGCAAAAAGCTATGAATGGAGTGCGGTAGTTAATATTAAACCTGATACTACAATGAGTGATTTAGAAAAACTTGCAGAATATTTTCAAAAAATACACGGCTTTCAATGTTATCAAATCGCAATACATCGCGATGAAGGATATATTAACGAGCAAGGCGAGAAAGTAATCAATCATCACGCACATATGGAGTTTATTACTCTTGATAGAGAAACGGGAAAAAATAGACAAAGAGATTTAGACAAAACAAGATTAAGGGGAATTCAAACTGCGGTTTCAAATATTTTAGAAATGGAGCGCGGAGTAGATAAAAGAAAGAGTGGAGTAAAACGCATAGAGCCGAGAGCCTATGCGGTTTTAAAAGAGAAAGAAAAAAAGGGGAAAAAGCAAGAGCTTTTAAACAAAAAAGAATACACGCAAATTATTGAAAATTTTAGAAAAGAGCAAATCGGAAAGGGCTTTGATAAAGATTTTTTCAAAGACCTTTCTAACTTAAAAAAGAACTTCCAAGAAGTTAATGAAGCTAGCTTAAGCGAGCTTTTAAACGAAATTTTACTTAGACACCAAAAACAAGAAAAAGAATACCAAGAAAAAATAGAAAAATTAGAAAAACAAGTGCAAAATCAAGAACTAAAAAACCAAAACGAAAATCTAAAATCTTTGGTAGAAAAAGTTACAAATAGAGAGTTAAAAGAACTAGATTTGTTAATGATGAGTAAGCCAAAAGAAACTGCTAAGGAATATGTGGAAAGTCTTGTAAAAACAGCAAAAAGAACTTTAGAGAGCGTTTTTACAAAACCATACAAAGAGTTTATAACTAATTTAGGAAACTTGCTTAATTTTAAGGACTTAAAATATGATACCCCTATAAATGAGCTAGAACGCTATTTAAACGCAAAAACGACTAAAAACGAGCAAACTATCGAACAAAATCAAGAAAACGCGTTAAAACGCGAAATTGAGCTTAAAAACGAGCATAATAAAAGAATACAAGAATTACAAGAAGTATTTCAACCGACTATCGAAGCTTGGAAAGGTTACACAACTGATTTTAAAAATAAAGAAAATGCAGAGAGAGCAAAAAGGTCTCACGATAAGCTAGAAAAGCTATATAATCTTAATTTTACTGATTATACAAATGCAAATTTTAAAACAAATTATAATCAAGCAATAACAAAATTTGGGCTAGAAAAAGTTACAAATGAGAAAAAACAAGATAAAGGCTTTTCAAGATAAAACACCTTTTCCCTTTTCTCTAAACAAAACGCACCTTATAGGTGCTATGTTTTGTGTAAATGGGGTGCGGGGTTGTGAAGTTGCCTAGAGCAACGAACGAACAAAAACCCCGCCCTATTGTATATAAAATAATAAATTTATTTATTTACGCGTGTGCGTGCGTATGCGTATGCGTGCGTTTTTTAAATTTTTTTAAATTTTTTATATATTTTTAGGGGGCTTTCAAACGCCTATGTGATGGGAGCTAGCGAAA